>JACRIP010000085.1 GCA_016220045.1 Planctomycetota bacterium | reverse complement strand
TGGCGCGGCTGCGCGCGTCGGCGCCGGCGGCGACCGATCGGCTGGCGCGGCGCGTCGGGATTTTCGCGCGCCGGCTCGAGCGGCTGCGCCTGGCGCCGCGGCATCTCGATGCGGCGTACGGCGCGGGGACGGTTGGGGGATTCGCCCTACGCAACCTGGGCATGCTGCTCCTGGCGCTGCCGTTCGCGGCGGTGGGGACGGTGGCGAACTATCTGCCCTATCGGCTGTGCGGGATCGTGGCGGACCGGGCGGGTGCGGGGTCGCTCGACATGCCGGCGACCTACAAACTGTACTTTGGACTGTTGGCGTTTCCGCTGACGTGGCTGGTGGAGGCGGGGGCGGTGGCGGCGTGCGCGCCGTGGGCGGTCGCGCTGGGGACGGCCGGGGCGCTGCCGCTCCTCGGGTACGCGGCGCTGGCCTTCTGGGAGCGCGAGGATCGGCTGCGCACCGAGGCGGACGCGTGGTGGGTGCTGCGCCGCCGCCCCGGCCTCGCCGACCGGCTGCGCCGGCGCAAGGCCGCCCTGGTCGCGGAGATCGCCGCGCTCGCGGGGACGGCGTTCCACGACCCGTGAGCCCGCTGGACGACGCACGGCGGCTTCACGCGGCCCGCGCCCCGGCCCCGGTCGTAGAACGAGGGCATGCCTTCTTGAACATTACGTGAGTAGCATTCGGCGGGAGACACCGCGTGGCCTATCGGTGCGCTCAATGCGGGGAGCGGTTCCCGCTGATGCGGGCGGAGAACGGAATCCCCCGACCTTGCCCCGAGTGCGGGGCGGAGTTGACCCCGATGGAGGACCCGGCGAAAGCACGGAGTGCCGGGCCGCCACAGGCCCTACCTCCCGCGGAGCCGCGGGGCGCGTCGCCCGGGGGGCCGCCGGTACCAGACGCGATCTCTGTCGCCGCGGCGCTTCCGGTCCGGGCCATCCGGTCCGCGGGCGAGCGACTGAGCCCTGCCGGTCCCGGCTGCGACCTCCCCGCAAAGTCGACCGCGACGCAAGGCGGCGCAGCGGCCAACGGCGTGACGCTGCCCGATCGCATGTCCCAGGATACGGCACCTCCCCCAGGGATGGACCTTGCGCCTGCGGCCCCCGGCCCCCGGAGGATGCCTCTAAGGGTCGCTCCCTGGACGCTGCTGGTCGCGCTCGTACCCTTGTTCTGGGTTACCGTCTATCCGCCGGAGCCGGCGGAGGAGCGGCTCGGGCGGTGGCTCGATCTCCATCCGGAGCAGGTCGCCTCGGCTCAAGCCTGCAAGAACGCGTGGGAGTTGGTACGGGCTCTCCCGGAAAAGCGGATTCCCGGCGCACTGCTTCCACATGACTCGCTGCTACACTGGGCGCTCGCTCCGCTCTCCGCCCTGCTTTTCCTGGGTTGGATACTGGTGGCACTCCCCCGGGGGGGCATCGGAGTCCCGCGCCTGGCGATCGAGACGCTGCGGACGGCGATTCTCGGGACCTGCTTTCTGTGGATTTGTCAGTACGTGGTGGAAAACCCCGGGTCGGGAAGCTTCGTCGGGACTTCGTACGAGATCTTCTTCATCTACCTGATGTTCTTCCTGGCCTATAGCTACGCGTCCGCGCTCAACCCGGAGTCGGGGTTCTGGATGAGCCTTTTCGGTTTCACGTTCGGCGTCGGGCTGTGCGAGGAGCTATGCAAAATCTGGCCGGTCACCCGGCAGGTGCGGCGGAGTGCGCGCGGTGAGCTGCACGATCTGGTGGTCCTGGGACTGGTGAGTGGGGTGGGGCTGGGCAGCGCGGAGGCGCTCACGTACTGTGGGAACTACTACCACGGTTTTGCCGTTGGGGACCTACGTCGTTCGGCTCGTCACCTGCGTCGCCTTGCATGGCATCTGGACCGGACTTGCCGCGCTCCGGATCGCGCACCAGCCGCTGTCGGCCTACGACCCGTTCGGCATCGGATTGGCTATGGCGCCCAGCATGATGCTGCACGGCGCGTATGACACGTTATTGAAACGCGGATGGGACGCTGCGGCGATGGCGGTCGCCGTGATCAGCGCGGCGTGGTTCCTTGGGCAATATACGTGGATGGCCGGTGGGCGTGGCGCGCGATAGACATTGTTCGATCCTCCAGAAGGCCGTCGGGCGCCGGCGGGCCGGTGATCGATCAGCGTGTCTCCGGACCGGGGTTGCCGGGTTCCCACCGCAGTGCCACCACGGCGCAGGCGGCGGTCACGAGCGCCGCGAGGACGGCGCTGAGGAGCGGCGCGTCGGGGAAGAGCGGCGCGGTCTCCGCGCGCACATGGGGAGGGGGAAGGGGCACGCCCAGGCGCCGGGCCACTTCGGCGGCGGCCGGCGGCGGCGACGCCTCCCGGGCCGCGCAGTCGAGGTATACCAGCAGGTGACGCCGGCCCTCGTCGACCCGACCGTCTTGCATGAGCAGCCGACCCAGGGCCAGGCGCGGCTGCGCGAAACTCGGCGCCCGCCGGATGGCTTCGCGGAAAGCGTCCTCCGCCGCGCGCGGCCGGCCGCTGCGTTGGAGCGCAACTCCCAGGTCGTAGGCCGCGGCGAGTTCCAGCGGATCCAAGTCCACGGCGCGCCGATAGGCGGCGGCGGCCTCCGCCGGGTGTCCCGCCAGATCGAGCACCGCGCCCAGGGTGGACCACGCGCCCGGGTTCTCCGGGTCCGCGGCGCCAGCCGCCCGCGCCGCGCGCTCGGCCGCGGCCAGGTCCTGTCCCGCGGGGTCAAGACACGCCGTGGCGAGCAGGGCGTGCGTGCGCGCGGCGAGCCGGCGCGTCTCCGCGGTCGGCGTCCGGTTCGCCAGCAGGTCGAGCGCCTCCGCGAGCAGCTTCCTGGCCTGCGGTGTATCCCCGAAGTCCATGCGGGTGCGCGCGAGGAAGGTGCGGCGTTCCACGGCATCGGGGATGGCCTCGGCCGCGGCGGCATAGCAGGCGAGCGCCTCCGCCGGCCGGCCGGCCGCTCTCAGCACCGCGGCGAGGTCGCAGAGCGGCGTGGGCACGCCGGGATTGGCCTCGACGATCCGGCGGTGCAGGGCGGGCGGGTTCCGCCAGAGCGCGGCCGAGCCGCTCGCGGCGGCGGCGTAGGCGGCGAGCAGGAGGACGATCGCGAGCGCGCGGGCGCGCCGTCGGCCCGGCGCGGACGCGGTGAGCAGGAACTGGAAGGCGGGCACCGCGGCGATCGCCAGGCCGAGGGCGGGCAGGTAGGCATAGCGCTGCGCGCCGAGCGTGTAGGTGCGGAGGAAGAGGCTCGACGGCGGCAGCAGGAAGGCGGCGCAGGTCGCGAGGCCCAGGCCCGCGCCGGAGCGGCGGGACCACAGCCGCACGAGGGCGACGCCTCCGCCGGCCGCGAGCAGCGCGAGGCAGACCCAGGCAGAGGCCTGATCGAGCGTCGCGTCGGGAAAGGCCGGGCGGCTGTGGAGCGGAACCAGCCGGGCGTTGCAGAGCAGGCCCGGCAGGTAGTGAAAGACGGCGAACCGGGCCTGGGTGAGCAGGATGATCGGCCACGAGACGTCCGCGAAGTAGTGGCGAATCGGGGTTCCCACGTATCCGAGGGCAAAGCTGCGCAGCAGGAAGTAGCCGGCGAGCGCCAGCAGGAAGCCGGCCGTACGCACCCACGCCCGCCGCGGCACGGAGCCGTCCGCCGTCCGGCCGATCACCAGCTCCGACAGGAAGTAGGCGATCGGGAGAACGCCGGACTGTTCGTGGGCGAGGAGGGCGAGCAGCCAGGCGAGGAGCGCGAGGGGGAAGGCGGCGCGGCCGGGATGCAGGGCGAGGATCCAGGCCGTGAGGGCGAGGGCGCCGGACAGGGCGTAGACTCCCATGCTGATCGAGCACGCGACTTCGGAGGTCGCGGGATGCACGGCGAAAAGGAGTGTGGCGGCGAGGCACGCCGGCGACCGGGGGAAGAGCCGGCGGAGGAGCAGGTAGAGGAGGAGGGCGACCAGGGCGTGCAGCAGGATTCCGACGACGTGGAAGCCGCGCGGGTCGTCGCCGAATGCCTGCTGTTCCGCCCAGAGCAGCGCGGATTGGAGGGGCCGGTAGCCGCGGGCCGGGTCAGCGCGGAGGAAGACGGCCGCCGCCTGACTCCCGCTCTGGACCGCGGAGTTGGCGCCGATCATGAACCCGTCGTCGAAGAGGAAGGGGCCGTCGAGCGCGGGCAGGAAGGCGGCGGCGGCGGCCACCAGGAGGAGCAGAAAGGGGAGCAGGTAGGGGGGCGCCCCGAGGCGGGCGGGGTGGGTGTCGGGGGACGGGGCCGGGGGCGGGGCGATCGGGGTGCTACCTGAGGTGGCGGGGAGCGGTGGGAGGGGGTCCTGGGTGGGGGGCATGGTTCAGTGTCCGTGGCGGGGCGCCGGAACTTCCACGCTACTCGCGTCTGGGCAAGCGCCGCGGCGCGGCGCTTTGCCTGAAGGCGAGCCGCGTTGCCGTGTCGGCCGCGCGCGGGCGGAGGTCGACCCATGCGCGGTGGCATTCGCCTTTCCGACTGGGGGGCCGACCGTCAGTCGCGTCCGCGGCGCGGGGGCGGGGAGACCTCCGCCGGGTGCGGGCCCGCCGGCCCGGCCGGGGCGCGCTTGCGCTCCGACGACGAACCGCCGAGCGAGGGCAGGAGCCGCGCACCCACCGAGGGCGACTTGAACGGCCCCTTCACCTCCACGGCGAAGAGCTGCTTGCGGATCGTGCCCACGATCTGCGTGATGATCGGCATCTCCGGGATCATCGCGATCGACACCCCGGTATCGAGCAGCAGGTCCATGTTGCCGTCGAAATCCATCGACCCCTTGCCCGTGATCGCCATGTTGTCGCTGTCGAATTCGAGCGAGCGGATGCGGATCTCGCCGTTCGCCGCGGAGAAGACGACCGAGCCGGTCTGCGGGTCCTGCCGCCGCTGGACGTTCAAGCTCGACAGCAGGTTGAGGAAGATCGGCACGTCCCACAGAATGCCCTGCGCGATCGCCACCTTGCCCTCGGCGGCGAGCTGGTTCGGGTCCTTGCCCAGCCCCGAGAAGCGCACTTCGGCGCCCAGGGACCCGCTCACGTCTTTCCCCGAGATGAAGGTGTCGCGCGAGAAGGAGCGCAGATCGAGCCCGGCGAGGTTGCAGGCGCCGTCGAACGCGTAGGACTCGGTGTTCATGCGCACGTTGCCGGTCAGGAGGCCCTTGTAGGCGTTGGCCGACAGGTCGTGCAGGTTGAGCCAATGGTCCTTGAAGAGGAACTGCGACGTGGCGTCGGCGAAGCGCTTGCCCTCCAGCTTCATCTGGGAGAAGGTCGCGGAGCCGAGGGAGTCGTGTTCCTTCTCGAAGACGTTGCCCTGGATCACGAGGGCGCCGAAGGCGTCGGTGATCTTGAGGCCGACGTCGAAGGCGCAGTCCATGAACTTGACGTTGGCCGAGTAGTGGACCTCCGAGGCCCAGCGCGGGAGCGCGCCGGGGGGCGGTTCGACGCCGGCCGGGCGCTCGGCGTACTGGCGTGCGCATTTGAGCGCGAAGTCGACCGAGCCGCTGGGCGTCACCGAAGAGAGGATTTCGCCCAGCTCCTTCGGCACCGCGTCGATCAGCTTGGCGTCGAGGGGGACCTCGCTGCCCTTGATCGTCACGTCGAGCGACGGCGGCTGTTCGTCGTGCAGGTGGACGCTGCCGTCGATCAGGATCTCCTCGTTGCCGTTGCGCCCGCGCAGGTTGGAGATGCGCACCGTATTGCCGGTGTACTCGATCTCGCCCTGAAGGTTGGGCACCGGGTAGGGGATTTCCCGGAAGGTCGCGAGCACGCCCTTGGCCTGCGCGCGGCAGTACTGGGTTTCCTTCGTGCCCAGCCCCTTCGGGCGGCGGCTCTGCCAGATCAGGTCGACCGTGCCGGCGGGCTCGAACATCTGCCAGGTCTCTTCGAGGCGCGAGCTGACGGCGTAGCGCAGGGTGTTGTCGAGCGCGAGGTCGGTGGCGGTGACGGTGAGGTCCCAGCCGGTGCGGTTGCCGTTGCCGTGGCCGTTGCCGTTTCCGTTGCCGTTGGTGTGGCCATTGCCGCCCCCGCCGTTGCCGACGGCGTGGCCGTTCCCGTGCCCGTTCGCCGCCGGGGGCTCGACGCCGGCTTCCGGGGGCGTGATCGGGGTATCGCCGGAGGCGGTGTCGAGTTCGACCGTGCCATTGAGCCCGATCACGGTGCGCCCGCGCTCGCCGCGCAGGTTGCGCAGCTCGACGCGCGAACCCTCGGCGTATTCGATCTCGCCGGTGATGTTCTGCAAGGGGTAGGGGATGTCCCGGTAGGTCGCGCCGACCGAGCGGCAGCGGATCACGACGTCGTGGCGCTCCGGGTGGCCGATGCCCTCTTCGCGGAAGGTGTGCCAGGAGAGATCGACCGTGCCGTTCGGCTCGTACTCGTCCCACAGGCTGCGCAGGTTGGGGTGCAGCGCGGAGCGCAGGTCCTCGGCGAGCGGGACCCGCACGGCGTCGGCGTGGACGTCCCAGCGCGTATCGCCCGAGATGTCGAAGATGTCCCCGCGCAGGCGGACTTCGGCGTCGCCGTGGCGGCCGGTGAGGTGCTTGACGTGGATCTCCTTGCCGAAGAACTGGATCTCCCCGACGCAGTCGTCGAGCGCATAGGGGAAGTTTCGGAAGCGCAGGTGGATGTTGCGGCAGAGGATCGTGACGTCGTCGACTTCCGGCACGTTGAAGCCGCGCGGGCGGTGGATGCGCGCGATGCCGTCGACCAGCCCGTTGGGCTCGAAGAGGTCCCAGGCGCGCTGGGCGCCCGGATCCAGCGCCAGCTTGAGGTCGTCGTTGAGCGCCATGCCTTCGACGTCCACGCGCAGGTCCACGGCGGCATCCCGTTCGTAGCCGTCGGTCCCGCCGTCGACGCGCAGGATCGTCGAGGGCGCGGTGTGGCATTCGAGTCCGATCAGGCGCGCGCCGCCCGGCCGGATTTCCACGCGTCCGGCGACGGCGCGCGTCGGGTAGGCGAAGTTGACGTACTTGAAGTTCACGGCGAGGTCGTCGTCGGGCGTGCCGCAATCGAGGATGGCCGTGATGACGGGGGTGGGCGAGATCTCCGGCGCGTAGGCGATTTCCAGGGTGAGGTCGGCGCTGCCGTTGGGCAGGAAATTGTCCCAGGAGGAGCGGACCTCGTCGTTGAGCATCTCGGCGAGCGCGCGGTCGAGGCGCATGTGCGGAATCGCCACCGTGAGGCGGAAGCCGCCGGTGCGGGAGTCGATCTCGCCCTTCAGGCGCCAGTGGCCGAGCACGCCGGCGTTCGCTTCGCCCTCGACGATGAAGCGCTGCTGCGAAAACGGGATGAAGCGGATGTTGACGTCGGAAAAGACCTGAGTGCGGCCGGGGGCGAAGATCTTCTTGTCGGCGATCGCGAGCATGGCGTTGTTGATGGTCAGGGCGGGCGCCCAGTCGGCGAGGGGCGAGGGGGCGGGCGGCTGGGCGGCGTCGCCCTTCGACAGGTTCTTGAAGAGTTCGGCGATCTCCCACTCGCCGGCGGCGGTGCGCAGGAGGGTGATGCGCGGACTGTCGAGGCAGATGTCGGTGGGGAGGAGCTGGCCCTGGAGGAGGGCGGTCTTGCTGAAGGCGAGGGCGATGCGCTCGACGTCGAGGAGGCGGCCGTCGGGGGTGCCGAGGCGGGAGGGGACGCGGAGGCCCTTGACCTGGATGCCGTCGAGGCCGTAGGCGATGCGGCGGATGGAGAACTCGGGGCCGAGGAGCTGCGTGAGCACCGCCTGGACGCGGCGCGGGTTGAGGAGGGAACGGGCCGCGAGCTTGACGTCCAGGGCGGCCAGCCCTAGAATGATCAGCGGCACCAGCAGGAAGCTCAGCAGCTTCTTCATGCGCAGGGGTCCCCTCGGGGCCGGATGGCCCTTGGTATAAACCTCTGATTGTAGTCGGCCGGGGGGTGGGAGGCAATCGAATTTCCGGCCTGGTTCAAATCGGGTCACCGTCCCCGCCCGCTCCAGGGGGAGCAAAACGGGGACATGACCTGAATTCCTGCGGGGGCTTGCGACCAGCGGGGGACGTCGCTGGAATTCAGGATCGTGTCCCCGTTTTGCGGTCGGTTTGAACCAGGCCGAACTACCCGGGCCGGGCGAAATCGGCGGCAACGGGGCGGGGATGCCAGTGCGCGCGCCTTCCTGGATTTATCGGCACGGGCGCCGGGCGGGCTTGAGTGGAAAATCGTAACCTGTTGATCCTGAAGGAGTAGCGATGAGCGCGGCGGGTGCGACGGCGGCCTCGGGGAGTGCGACGGCGGCCGAGCGGATGGTCTGCCTGATGGCGGCGCAGGTGCGGAATGGGGACCTGCTGGCGCAGGGGATTGCGACGCCGCTGGTGGCGTCGGCGTACCTGCTGGCGCGGCGGCGGCAGGCGCCGCGGCTGGCGTGCGCGTCGGCGGTGGGGACGGCGCTGTCGGCGTGCGACCTGGCGTTGGGCATCGAATCGGCCGAGCCGCGGGCGCTGAAAGGGAGCTTGCGGCACCTGGGGTTTGTCGAGGCGGCGTGCGAGTTCTTGCCCTTCTACAATCCCAAGGAGTTTTTCCGGCCGGGGCAGGTGGACCGGTGGGGGAACTTCAACAATGTGGCGATCGGGGACTATGCGGCGCCGGTGCTGCGGCTGCCGGGGGCGGGGGGGATTTCGGACGTGACGAATTATTCGCGGCACATTTACCTGTACGTGCCGCGGATGATGCGGGAGATCTTCGTCGAGAAGGTGGATTTCGTGAGCGGGATCGGGTTTCGGCCGGGGGAGAGCGCGGAGGAGCGGCGGGCGCGTGGGGTGCGGAGTCCGGGTCCGCTGTGGCTGGTGACGGACCTGTGCGTGATGGACTTTGGGGGGGGCGGGGGCGCCGGCGGCGGGGTGGGGGGGGAGCTGCGGGTAGTGAGCCTGCATCGGGGGGCGACGCGGGAGCAGGTGTTGGAGCGGATGAGTTTCGAGCCGCGGTTTGCGGACCCGCTGCCGGAAACGCCGGAGCCGACGGCGGAGGAGTTGCGGGTATTGCGGGAGGAGGTGGACCCGGGCGGGTTGCGCGAGCTGGAGTTGGCGGGGGGGAAGGAGCGGGTGGCGCTGTTGCGGCGGGTGATCGCGGCGGAGCGGGCCGGAGTCCAAGGCCCACGGTCCAACGAGTCCAAAGTCCAAGGACCAACGAGTCCCAGGTCTCACGTCTGACGAGTCGTGACTTCAACGCCAGCTGAGTTCACGGTCGGCGGGGGCCGACGCGCCAGGTGGTTTGCGATCTGAGGTTGCGACACCATGAAACGATCCGATCGGGCGCAGTTCATTGCCGGGAAGGACGTCTCGTACCGCCGCGAAGTGGAGTACATCGTGGGCCGGGCCCTTGCCGGCGTGGCGTGCATCGTCTCGCTCGGCCCGCTGGTATTTTTCTCCAGCGACACGGGCGATGCGTGGGTGCTGGATGCTCAGGACGGGGATGCGTTGCCGCTGGCCCGGGGCGGCGCGCGACTCCCGGTGCGCATGGTGGAGACGCAAGGCAAGCTGGTGGTGAACTGGACCTGCGACTTCCGCATCGAGGGCGAGCTGTTCGTCGTCGCGGAGCGGAAAGGGGGTCGGATCCGGAGCATCGCGGGCTACCCGACGGACGAAATCGCGCGGGCGTGCGCGCGGGCGCGGTGAGGGAGGGCGGTAGGGGGGGAGGACAACGTGACGGGCCGGAGCCGGGCGCGCTCCAGATGGCGGCTCCTCGACGGGCGGCGGGGATCTCGCGTCATGGGTCCACCGTAGTCCGCTGCGCGTGTCTTGCGCTTCCGGTTGCGGGCCTTGACGCCGGGTTCTCGACCTCGCTAGAATCGGTCCTGGGACCTCCGGTCGAGCCGGGGAAGCCGGCACCGGCCTGCAGTCTGAAGGGCGCCGGCGCTTCCCGCCCCCTTCGCGGCTGCCCCCGTCGGCCGCGCCGTGAGAGCTCTCGGGCGCTGGGCCGGATGGGATCTTGACCCGTCCTTCCTCACCCCGCTAGAATCGGTGGGTGGACGCAGATCATAGTCAGCGACCAGAGCACGAGGAAACGAGCCCATGCCACGCGATGCGAACGCCAGGCATCTCGATGTCGAGGTGACCAACGGCGCGGACGGAGGGGAACTTGCCGAATGGTACGCCCTCACGCCCGGCCAGCGCTTTCTCCATTCGCTGAGACTGTGGGAAACCTATTTGTCGATGGGGGGATCGCTTGAGCCCGAGCCCGACTCCCAGAGTCCTTTCTATTTTGAAGAAAGTGCGGGTGCGGGCGCTCTTGATGGGCGGCCAGGCCTGCATCCTGTATGGGGCCGCGGAGTTCAGTCGCGACGTCGACATCGCGGTCGACGCCGCTCCCGCCAACCTGGTGCGCCTGCGGAAGGCGCTCGCGGCATTGCGCGCTGAGCGGATCTTCTTTCCTGATCTTGAGCCGGGGCATCTGCGGCGCGGCCACGCCTGTCACTTCCGCTGCCACGCGACCGGAGTCGAAGGTCTGCGCGTCGACGTCATGTCGGTCATGCGCGGGGCGGACCCCTTCCACTCGCTCTGGGCGCGGCGTGAGCGGGTCTCGTTGCCGGGCGTCGGCTCCGTTACCGTGGTCGCGTTGCCCGATCTCGTCTGCGTGAAGAAAACCCAGCGGGACAAGGACTGGCCGATGCTCCGGCGGCTCGTTGAGGCCGACATGACGAGGGGAACTCGGTCTCGCTCGAACGCGCGACGGACCTTCTGGCTGCAGGAGTGCCGCACTCCGGAGCTTCTGGTTCGTCTCGCGGAGCGCTTTCCGGCGCTCGCCCGTCGCGTCGCCGAAACGCGCCCAGCCGTGGCGGCCGCGTTCGTCGGCCGCCTGCGCGCGGTCGAGCGGTGCCTGCGAGTCGAGGAAGATCGCGAGCGCGCGGCGGATCGCCGGTACTGGGCACCGCTGCGCCGCGAGTTGGAGCAGTGGCGGATGGGGCGGCCGCGGCCCGCTGCCTCGACTGCCGGAACGCAGCCGTGATGCATCCGGTCGCGGGTCCGGGTGCTTGGTCCAGATCGCCCCCGGACACCCGCCCTGGCCCTTCGGGGCGGCCATCCCCGTTCGCCTGCGGCTACGGACCCGCCGAGGGCAGCCGACATGACTTGCAACTTGAGACCCGGGACCTTGGACTCGTCAGACTTTGGACGTTGGACCGTTGGACTTGGAACCCGTCCCCCCCGCCTCCCGCGCGACGCGTTCCTCCGCCACGATCCGCGCCAACTGCTCCGCCGACACCGCCAGGTCGTCGTTGTACAGTAAATACTTGAACCGGTCCTGGTGCTCCATCTCCATCCGCGCCCGCGCCAGCCGCTCCTGCACCTCCGCCTCCGGCGCATGCGACCGCCCCCGAATCCGCTTCTCCAGGTCCGCCATCGACGAGGTCGCCACAAACACCGGCACTACGTCCGCCGGATAGGCCGCCAGCACGTCCTGCGCCCCCAACACGTCGATGTCCTTCATCAGGTCAACACCCGCCGCCAGCCCGTCGTCCACCGGCTGCCGCGGACACCCGTAGTACTCCCCGCTGTGGATCTGCTTCCACTCGATCAGGTCCCCGCGCGCGATCTTCTGGTCGAACTCCTGCCGCGTCACGAAATGGTACGGGTCCCCCTCCCGCTCCCCCGGCCGCCGCGGCCGCGTCGTCACCGTCACCAGGTAGCGAATGTCCGGATGTTTCCGCAGCACCTTCGTGATCAGCGTGTTCTTGCCCACGCCGCTCGGTCCGATCACCAGGAAGAACACCCCCCGGCGCACCGCCGGCCGGCTCTCCCCAGACCCCGCACCGCCCTTCTCCCCGCCCCCGGCCCCCGGCCCGTCTGCCGCCTGGCGCTCGACCGTCATGCTCCGGCCCTCGCTGTCGCTCTCGTTCGGGTTCGTCATGCCGAGTGCTCGTCCAGGATCGAATACGCGATGTCCACCACGTGACTGTTGATCCGCCGCAGGTTGGTCAGGAGATCCAGGTGGATGTTCGACGACTCCTGCGTCTCCACCAGCCCCCGCCGCAGCCGGTCGATGTGCGCCCGATGAAATTCCTTCTCCTGCTCCACGAACTGGATCTTCTGCTCGGTCAGGCGCTTGGCCTGCGCCGGATCGTCGCTGCGAATCGCTTCGATGCCCGCATCGTAGCTCTTCAGCACGTTCGCGTGGTATTCGATGAGCTGCGCCATCCCCTCGGGCGAAAACCGGATATTCTCCGAGATCATCTTGCGCCCGAGATGGATGATCTCGCGCGAGACCAGGTCGCCGATGTCCTCGATCTTCTGCACCGTACGCAGGATCTGGATCGAGCGCCGGCCCTGCTCGGGCGTCAACTCGCTCTCGGTCAGGCTGGTCAGGTAGCGCGTGATCGCGTGGCGCAGGATGTCCACCTTGTCGTCTTCGAGCCGCAGCGCCTCCAGCACCTGTGCGTCCTGCGCGAGAAAGACCTCCATGCAGCGCGCCACCAGGCCGCGCGTCACTTCGGCCATGCGCACCACCTCGCGGTGCGCCAGCTGCACGGCCAGGGCGGTGACCTTGAGGTATTGCGGCAGGATGAATTCCGGTCCGAAACGCTTCTGCGCCACCGAGCCGGGAACGATGCGTTCGAGCAGGCGCGCGAAGGGTCCCAGGAAGGGCAGGAAGAGCAGGGTCAGGAGGACGTTGAAGGCCGAGTGGGCGTTGGCGATCTGGCGCGGCGAGATTTCGGCGAGCGTGGACATGGCGAGCGGGTCGAGGCCGGGGCGCGGACCGGGCGAGATCGAGGCCACGAGCGCGCAGAAGCTGTCGAGGAAGGGCCAGAAGAGGAGCACGCCGAGGACCTTGAACAGGAAGTGCGCCATGCCGACGCGCTTGGCCTCGGCGTTCGCGCCCACGCCGGCGGCGAGCGCCATGATGCAGGTGCCGACGTTGGCGCCGTAGATCATCGGAATGGCGGTGCGCAACGAGAGCAGACCCTGCATGGCGAGGGCGATGATGATGCCCATGGTCGGGCCGCTGTGCAGGATCACGGCGAAAAGAAAACCGATGAAGAGCGCCCAGAACGGGTTTTCGAGGTGGAGCATGAGGTCGAGGAAATCGGCGTTGGCGCGCAGCGGGGACATGATCTCGGCGAGGATCTTGATGCCGAAAAAGACCAGGCCGAAGCCCATGACCACCTGGCCGAGGTAGCGCGTGGAGGAGCGTTTGCCCATCCACAGGAAGAGGAAGCCGACGCCGATCATGAGCAGCGCGTAGTCGCTGAGCTTGAAGGCGATGAGCTGGACGGTGATGGTGGTGCCGATGTCGGCGCCGAGGATGACGCCGAGGGATTGCAGGAGGGTGAGCAGGCCGGCGTTGGCGAAGGATACGAGCATCACCGTAGTGGCGGTGGAGGACTGGACGATGGCGGTCATGGCGGCGCCGACCGCGACGCCGAGCAGGCGGTTGTCGGTGAACATCGCCAGCAGGTCCTTGAGGCGGTCGCCGGTGGCCTTCTGGAGGGCGTCGCTGGCGCGCTGCATGCCGTAGATGAAGAGCCCGAGCCCGCCGAAGGCGCCGAAGAGCATGTAGAGCCACCACAGGTGCTGCAGGCCGAGGACCTTGAAGCTGAGCGGGGGCAGCACGCGGCCGGGGACGGTGGCGGTGATCAGGTAGATGCCGGGTTCTGAGCCGACGCGGAAGCCGGCGCTCGCGGCGCCGTCGGCGTCGGTGAGGGAGGCGAGGCCGGTGAGCTCGGCGCCGCGCGCGCCGTCGGGGGCGGCGGCGAGGGTGCAGAGCACCGGCACGCCGGCACCCGGCCGGCCCGCGGCGTCTTCGGCGCGCACCGTGAGCGGCCGCGCCAGCGCCACCGAGACCTCGCCGGAGAGCGCGTCGGTGACGCGGTGAGGATTCGCGCCGTTGCCCTTGCCCAGGCGGAGCTCGGCGGGGGGCGCCGGGGGAGCGGCCGGCGCCGCGAGGGGGGCGGGAGCGGCGGCGGGGGAGAGCGGGCCGTCCTCGGCCGGGGCGGCGCGCAGGCCGGCCAGGAGGAGCAGCAGCGCAGCGAGCATCGCGCAC
>JACRIP010000394.1 GCA_016220045.1 Planctomycetota bacterium | reverse complement strand
GCCGCCGCCCGCCCCGGCAGGCGCGCCCGCGGCCGGGCCCGCCGCGCCCGGAGCCGCCGCCGACCCGGACGCGATCCCCAGCCCGCGCATCACGGACTCGCGAACCCCGGCCTCCACCGCGACCCGCACCTCGCTCACCAGCTCGGACAGGCCCGGCGACGGCTCCAGCACGCCCGCGCCGATCAACTCCCCGACCAGATTGTGCCCTTCACGGTAGGACAGCTCCCGGCCGTGCAGGTTGCGCGCTGCCGGCCGCACCACCCGATCCACCACCAATCCCAGTTCGAGCAGCCGCCGCGATAAGGCCTCCTCTTCCGCGTCCAGGCGCATCTCCGTCGCCGTCTTCGCCAGTACGGGCTTGATCGCCGGCTGAACCAGCCCCATCGCCACCAGCGCGTCGGCGAACGAGTGGGTCTCCCCTGCCCGGCTGTGACGCCGCAGCGCATCCCGGATCTGCTCCGCTCCCAGTCCCGTCTGCTTCAGCGCCGCCTGGGCGATCCAAAGATCCTGCGGATTCGGCATGACAACTCCTTCGCGCCAGTGGGGAATGGACTCGACGCTTCCGTCCGGTGGGCCTCGCCCGGCCCATCTGACGCCACCCACCTTCGCGACCAAACTTCACAATTCACGCATCCGGCATACCGCGGTCGGGATGGTGCGCCCCCCGCCTCCCTCCTCGCACGCATAGTCATGAGTCCGCAGCGGTTGCAGCGGCCCGGCGTCGGCAAGAATCGTCGCGCCGTTGATTAGAAGTGACCGCCCGGGGCTTACACCCTGCAAAGCGGGTGAACAGGATGTCAAGCCCGCCCCGCCCGCCGCCCCTCCGCGCTAATGCGCGATCGGCACCACCCGGTAGTACGACACCGCCAGCCCCGCCCCCGTCACCGACCCGCTGAACGCGATCCCCGTCACCGGATGGCTCGTGGTCACGATCGTCACCGTTCCCCCCGGCCCCACCGCCTGCACCTGGTGATGCGTCAGCGTCGGGAAGGCCACGGCGATCGGCCCGCTCGGGAGATTGCCGTAGGGGTCCTCCAGGCGCAACGTGAAGGGCGCATCCGCCCCCAGCGGCGCCGAGCCGACCGCCGCCAGGGTCGACTTCGGCACCTCGTACCCCGGCCCGCGCGCGCGGAAGAACGGCCGCCCGGTCGCGATCAGACTCAGCGTTTCCACGTAGCCGCTCACGCGCCGCTCCCCCGGCATCAGGAACCGCTCCCGCTGCCACCGGTCGAGCAGGATCTCCAGCGCGAAGGAGCACGAGAAGGCGAGCTGGAACACGCTCGGCTCCCCCACCCCGCCGCTGCCGGTCCCCGAACCCCACCCCACCTCGCCCGTGAACGCGTCGTACGCCTCGTGAATGCCCCCCGGATCGGCCGCCGCCATCATGTCCAGCAACCGCGCCTTCAGCGTCGCCGCCTGCGATTCGTAGCCGTAGCGGTAGAGCGCCTTCAGCGTCATGTAGGACGGAATCAGCCACACCTGGCCGCGCCAGTAGTAGCCGTCCTGCGCGAAATCGTACTTCGGGTCGTTGTAGGCCACCGAGGGCACCGGGTAGCGCGGCTGGGTCGCATCGCCCGGCGCGCCGAAAAACTCGCGCGGATTCAGCAGGTGGTCGGCGCACAGCGCGCGCGCGCGCGCCGCGTCGCGGCAGATCCCCATCGCCAGCGGCCACGCCATCACCGGCGTCAGGGTCGTCACCGGCTCGGCCCCGCCTCCGGCGAGCACCTTACGGTCGAGATAGGCCTTCTTCGCGGGCACCCAGAGCAGCCCGTCGATGGCATGCGCCAGCGCCGAGGCCTTCGCGCGCCAGGTCGTCGCCTCCCCGGCCAGCCCGAGCCGGTCGGCGAGGTCGGCCAGCGCCAGCTCGTACTCGTGCAGCCAGACGTTCAGGTCCACCGCCTGGAGGTCCGTGGTCGGCGCGAGCCCCTCCAGATTGCCGAGCGAAGTCCCGAGCACGTCCAGCAGGCCGACGCGCAGGCGCGGATAGCGCGGCGTGTCGTCCCAGCCGGTTTCGAGCGCGTTCTTGAAGCCGAAGAGCGGCGCGTGGTAGCGGCGGTTGGCCTCCCACCACGCGACGTAGGACTTGCTGCGCGCGTAGACCTCCGCCGTCCACGCCGGGTCGAGCGCGGAGGTCGGCGTGGCGCGCAGGATTTCGCGCAACGCCCAGCCGCTCGCCGGCGCGAGCGAGAGGTCGGCGATGAGCGGCGAGACGGGTCGATGCTGGTCGTCCGAAGCGTACGGCAGAATCCCGCCCGCCCCCTGGGCGCCAAGCTGCTCGCGCATCACCTCGCGCGCGAGCGCCGGATTCCACTCGCGCACGCCGATCGCGGAGAGGGCGGTGTCCCACACCCAGAACAGGTTGAAGTGCACCTTCCCCGCGGTGATGTTCGTGCCCGCCATCTCGTGGCGCGGCGCGTAGAGGTTCATGCGCAGCCCGGCCGCCGCGACCTCGCGCAGGCGCAGCCACGCGGGTTTCGCCGTATGCGCGGCAGGCACCGAGCTCAGGAAGCTCCCCCACTCGGCGGCGCGCGCGGACCATGCCGCGTCAGCCGCGGCGCCGGCCGCCGCAGCCCCGCCGGAGGCCCCGAGCGCCGCAACGCCGGCGTCGGCGCGCAGGTCGGCTTCGGCAGCGTTCTCGCCGCAGCCGATCACCCACCACCACGCGGCCGTGGCGCCGGGCGCGAGCGCGACGTTCGGGGCGCGCAGCGTGCCCTGCCAGGGCGTGGTGCCGGGCACGATCCCGTAGTTCACCGTGAAGCCCGCGGGCGCGACGCTGGCGCGGATCGACCGGTGCATCGTCGCGTAGTTCTGATCGAGCGGCGGCGCCAGCCCGCGCGACCACGCCACGCGCAGCCGCCCGTCGCCCCCCAAGGCGCCGGACCAGGACTCGTAGGGGGTCAGGTGCAGCGGGTGCATCCCTTCGTGGATGCCGTCGAGTTCGCGGAAGAGCGCGAAGCGCGGCCCGAGAGTCAGGTAGGTTCCGGAGGTATTGGTCACGCGCGCGGCGATGAGGAAGGCGTCGGTCGCGAGGGTGACGGCGCGGCCGACGGCGGAGAGGCGGGCGTCGGCGACGGTCTCTTCCCAGCCCCAGGGCTTGAAGGCGATGGCGCGGGAGGTGGCGGGGGCGAGCGCGCGACCGCTCGGGCCGTCGAACCAGACGAAGGCCTGCCCGGCCTGTCCGGCGGCGGCGTGGAAGGCGGCGTACTGGGCGTGGTTGAGGAAGGCGTTGTGGTGGGCGGGGCCGTCGTCCTGCACGGCGGCCTTGATGCCGGAATGGCTGCCGTAATCGGCGAGCGGCGTGCCGATTTCGAGGTTTTCCAGGTAGTACGGATGGCCGGAAACCGGGACCGGCGAGTCGTGGTCGGGGTGGACGTGCGGCACGCCGGAGTTGGTATAGGGGATCGGCCCGGTGGTGGGCACGACGTGGGTGTTGTCGAGCACGAGGGGGGCGGTACGGGCTTCGGCGCTCGGGCGCGGGTCGTAGGCGACGAAGCGCAGGCGCACGCCGCTCAGGAAGACGTCGCCGGCGTCGAGGCGGGAGTCCCAGATGAAGGTGTGGGGCGTGCCGGCGGGCGAGGAGGGGAGGCCGGACTGGCCGTCGCCGCCGGGCGCGCGCGTCGCGGGCCGGAAGCTGGCGCCGCCGTCGGTCGAGACTTCGACGAGCAGGCCGAGGGGGCGCGACTGGGGGTGCTTCAACGTATAGGGGATGGTGACGCGGTCGTGAAGCGTGCCGGTGGGCGAGGTGAGCGTGATGAGTGCGGGCGCGGGTTCGCAGCCGGCGAGGAGCGCGAGGGCGGCGAGGAGGCACAGGGCGGCGCGCACGTGCATCGAGGGCCTTTCTGCGAATCGGAAGGGCCGCTATCATAGCGGGGGGCAGGTGCGGGGTCAACCCGAAAACGGCGTTCAACGCCGTTGAACGCCGCTAAACGACGTCTACAGCCGATCGAGGAACTCCCCGAGCGCCGAGAGCAGCGCGTTTCCGCCCACGATGAAGTAGTCGTTGTGGTCGGCCGCATCGACCGGGAACACCCGGGTCTTCCCCTTGGCCACCTCGGCGAGCCGCTCCATCATCGCGAACGGGATCGCGCTGTCGAGCCGGCCATGCCCGAGGAAGATCGGGCAGGCGATCTCCGCGAGCTTCTTCTCGCTCTCGAAACGATGGCGCAGGAGGAGCGCGATCGGCACGAACGGGTACTGCTGCTTCCCCATGTCGATCATGCTGGTGAAGGTGCAGAAGGTCGCAATGCCGGCCACCGGTTTGCGCGACGCGAGGTCGATGGCGACGCCGCCGCCGAGGGACCAACCCGCCACGACCACCTTCTTGGGGTTCACGTCCTTGCGTGTCATCAGGTATTCCCAGCAGGCATCGGCGGTCGCCCGGCAACCGGCTTCGCCGGCCGTGCCGCCGCTCATGCCGTAGCCGAGGTAGTCGGGAACCAGGACATTGACGCCGAGGCTGCGGAAGTCGCTGAATTCCGGATGGGCGTCGCGCAGGCACATGGCATTGCCGTAGAAGTACAGCATGGTCGGGCGCGTCGCCGCCTCCGGGTGCGGTTGGCCATCGGGGGAGAGCGCGCTGCCGAAGAGCGCGGCCACCTTCTCGCCGCCCGCCGCCGTGAGCGTGAGCAGCTCTTCGCCGAGCACCGGGTGGACGACGGCGGCCGTAGTCCCCTGCGTGGCGCGGCCGGGGAAGATCACCCAGGTCTGCGCCAGGAAGAGCATGACGCAGAGCGCGCCGTAGGTGAAGAGCACGAGACGCGCCAGCCGTTTCAGGATGCCGAGCGCCATGCTGCGCGGGCCGGCGACCGCGGCGGGGGCGGTGCTGTTCGCAGCCGCCTGGGGCTGGGCTGCCATTGGTCCCGGCGCGGGCGCCGCGCCGGTCGATCCCACGGTGTCCATCGTCACTCCCTCGATTCCCGAATGGGCGTTTTCCGGCGCCCACGCAGCGGCCACGATCAGAATCAATACCAGGATGCCGGTCCATCTGTTCACACGTTGCTACTCCCGACGGTCGGTGCGAGCACCCGGGGCAGCCGGCCTAAAGGCCGGCAACGAACCCGGGCTGAAGCCCGGTACTACGAACTCCCAGCGCCCGGTCGGCGAATTCCACGATCTGCGGACACGCGCTCATACCAGGCGGCCCGTCCCCCGCACGGTGCGAGTCTCCGCAACCTACCGCAGCGTGACCTGCGGACCGAATCCAAACCGCCAAACGACCAGACCCCCAAACCTGTTAACGACGTGCCACACCCGGCGTTTGCGGCCCACGGCCCCGCCGCCGCCGCCCCCGGCCCGCGAGAGGGCATTGGGGGCCCGGGTCACTCGTGCCGCAGCGCCTCGATCGGGTTCAACATGGAGGCGCGCCGCGCCGGATACACCCCGAAGAACACGCCCACGGCGAAGGAGACCCCGACCGCCGTCGCCAGGGTCCACATGGACAGCTTGAGCGGCAGGTCCGGCAACGCCGCTTTCGCGGCGAAGGTCGTGCCCACGCCGAGCGCCAGCCCGAGCAGCCCGCCCACCGACGCCAGCACCACCGACTCGATCAGGAATTGCGCCAGAATGTCCCGCCGCTTCGCGCCGATCGCCTTGCGCAGCCCGATTTCGCGCGTGCGCTCGCCGACCGACACCAACAGGATGTTCATGATGCCGATGCCGCCGACCAGGAGCGAAATCCCCGCAATCCCGCCCAGCGCATAGGTCAGCGCCGTCAGCATCGTGTTGAGGACCGAGAGCATGTCCCCCTGGTCCACCACGGTGAAGTCCTCCTGGTTGTCGTGGCGCCGCTTCATCACGTCGATCACCTGCGCCTGCGCGCGCTTCAGCTCCCCGGAGTTCACGACCGAAACGATGATCTCGAGCAGCCCTTCGGCGTTGAAGAGCCGCTGCGACGACTTGACCGGGATGAAAACCAGATCGTCGAGGTCCAGGCCGAGCGAGCGCCCCTTGCGCCGCATCACGCCGACCACGCGATACTTGGTTCCCCCGACCGTGACCAGCCGCCCGAGCGGATTGTCGTCGCCGAAAAGCTCGCGCTTGACCACGCGCCCGAGCACGCACACCCGGCTCTCGGAAAGCGCGCTCGCTTCCGGCAGGTAGGAGCCGACTTCGACCCGCAGGTTGCGCACCTCCTGGAACTCGTTGGTGGTGCCGATCACCGTGGTGTCGCGGCTCCGGTTCTCAAAGCGCACCGCGGCGTTCCCCACCAGGATCGGCGCCACGCGTTTCACGGACGGACATTCCTTCACGATCGCCATCGAGTCTTCGATGGTCATCTTGTTCACGCTCTGCAGGATCGGCGGCCCGCTGCCGTGCGTCTGCGTCTTGCCGGCGAACACGATCAGGATGTTGCTGCCGAGCGAAGAGACCTGGTCGGAAACGTACTGCTTGGCGCCGTCGCCGATCGAGACCAGCAGGATCACGCTGACCACGCCGATGAGGATGCCCAGCATGGTCAGTAAGGAACGTACCTTATTCACCGCCAGGGTCTCGAAGGCCAGGAGGAAGGAGTCATAGAAGTTCATGTGACGCACCCCCCGGCCGGAAGCGGTGGCGGCGCGGGAGGGGGCGGCGGCAGCACCACGACCGTGCCCTCCGGGGGCGCCCCGAGCGGCTCGTCCCGCACCAGCGCGCCGTCCCGGATGTGCAGGATGCGTCGCGTGTGCTCCGCGACGCCGCGGTCGTGGGTCACCAGCACGACGGTCACGCCCAGCTCCCGGTTCAGGCGCCCGAAGAGCCGGCAGATCTCCTCGCCGGAGCGCGAGTCGAGATTGCCGGTCGGCTCGTCCGCGAGCAGGAGATCCGGCCGGTTCACCAGCGAGCGCGCGATCGCCACGCGCTGGCGCTCGCCGCCCGACAGCTCGTTCGGGCGGTGGTCCACGCGCGCGCCGAGCTCCACCGACGCGAGGGCCGCCACCGCGCGCGCGCGCCGCTCGCCGCGCGGCAGGCCCATGTAGGCCAGCGGCAGCTCCACGTTCTTCGCGGCGGAAAAGCGCGGCAGCAGGTGGAAGGACTGGAAGACGAAACCGATGCGCCGGCAGCGCAGTTCGGCGAGGCGATCGTCCGAGAAGTCCTCCACCGACTGCCCGTCCAGGCGATAGGTCCCGGCGGTCGGCGAATCGAGCAGCCCGATCAGGTTCATCAGGGTGGACTTGCCCGAGCCGGACGGTCCCATGATCGCGACGTACTCGCCGCGCTCGATGCGGAAGGAGACCCCGCACAGGGCGTCTACCCGAGACGGCCCGGTGTCGTAGCTCTTGGAGAGCCCGACCGCCTCGATCATCGCGCGCCCCCGTTCGGGCGCGGGAGCCCGCCGGTCGCGGCGCCCGTCGGGCCCCCCGTGCGCGCGTTCATGGCCGTTCGTCCGACGCCGCCTCGCGCCCCTCCAGGTCGCCGGGTTCGTCGAGGTCGAGCAGCGACACCACGCGCTCCCCTTCCGCGACGCCCGCGCGCGCCTCGGTGGTCTCCCAGTTGGCCAGCCCGAGCGTGATGCGGCGCTGGCGGATGCGGCCGGCATCGAGGACGTAGACGAACTGCGCGTTCTTGATCGACTTGGTGGGCAGGAAGAGCGCGTCCTCTTTGCGCCCGGTGACGATGGTGACGTCCACGGACATGCCGACCAGGAAGTGCTCCTCCTGGTCATCGAGTGCGACCTTGACGTCGACCGTGCGGTTCTTGCTCTGCGAGCTGTTGACCACGGGGAGGATTTCGATGACCCGGCTCGCGAAAGTCCGGCCGGGGAAGGCGTCGACGGCGAGGCGCGCGACCTGGCCGAGCTTGACCTTGCCGATGTCGACCTCATCGAAGGGCGCGAGCACGTGCAGCGTGGAGAGGTCGAGGAGTTCGAAGAGCGGGGCGGTCATGCCGGCGGCGCCGCCCTCTTCGACGTTGAGCCGGGTGATCACCCCAGCGAAGGGCGCGGTGATGCGCGTCTTGTCGAGGTCGGCGAGGACGACCTGGCGCTGGGCCGCGAGCTGGGCGAGGTTGGATTCCGCCATGCGGACGCCCTCCTCGGCGAGCTCCTTCTCGTTGCGCGCGCGTTCGTGCTCCGAGGCGGAGACGAAGCGGTCGTCGGGATGGGAATTGAAGAGGCCCTCGACGCGTTTGAAGTCGTCGAGCGCCTTCTGCTGGCGCAGGCGCGCGCTTTCGAGCTGCGAGCGCGCGACCGTGACGTTCGCCTCGGCGACGGCGACCTGGGCCTCCAGGCTCTTGCGCGCGAGGTCGATCATCGGCTCTCCAGCCTTTACCGTATCCCCCTCGCGGTGATGGATGCGGTCGATGCGGCCCGGCAACTCGGCGTTGACCTTGACCTCCTTGCGCGGCTTCACCGTGCCCGCCGAGGTCCCGTTCACGTTCTCCTCCACCGGCCCCTTGCGCACCGGCGTGGTCTTCACGAGCAGCGGCTTGGTCCGGAAGAAAAGGAGTTTAGCGCCCGTGCCGAGGGCGGCGAGCAGGAAGAGGACCAGGAGGGCTTTCTTCACGGGATCGGTTCCCGCCGCAGGGGTGTGAGGGAGAGCGAGAGGATAGCGGCAGGGCGGCGGCGGCGCAAGCGGAATGCGTCGGCGAGGGGCCCCCGCACTATTTTCCCTTGGCCGGCGCCGCGCGGCCCGTTATCATTCGCGGTCCGGCGGCGCCCGCGCGCCCCCCTCGCCCTCTCTTCCCGATTCCGGAGTTCGCCATGCGCCCGCGTTTCACCGCCGCCGCGACCGCCGCTTTCGCCGCCCTGCTCGCACTCTTTTTTTGGCTGACCGGCCCGGCCGCGCGCCCGCTCTTCGCGGACGACCCGCCCGCGGGCGGCGGCACCCAGGTGGTGGAGTCGGGCGACGCCGAGAAACCGTCCGCCGCCGCGCCGATCGCCGATCCGCGCGCCGCGAGCGACGAGTTCATCGCGCTCCTCGCCCAGGGCAAGCCCAAGACCGCCTACAAGCGGGTCTGGGCCGGCGCCGCCGACCTGCTCCGGAAGCAGCAGGAGGTCTACACCAATTTCCTCGCCCAGACCAAGCAGGTCTTCGACGCCCACGGCAAGCCGGTCGGCTCCTCGCTCATGTCCGAGCGCAAGCTGGGCGCCGATCTGGTGCAGTACCAGTACATGGTGAAGACCGCCAGCGCTCCGGTTTCCTGGATGCTCACCTGGTACAAGTCCGGCGGCTCCTGGCAGATGATCGGCATCCAGCTCATGTACGAGATCAAGGAGATCATGAGCCTGGGCGGAAGCGCCGCCCCGCCCGCCGCCGACCTGCAGAAGATCGCCGACGCCTTCATCAAGGACCTGCTCGGCGACCAGGTCGAGGAGGCCTACACCGCCGCCTTCGCCGCCGGCACCGACCTCCTGCGCGAGCAGGAGGAGGCACAGAAGGCGCTGGCCAACGAGACCTACAAGGCGTTCGGCATCTACGGCCATCCGACCGCCGGCGCGCTCGTCCGTTCGCTCAAGGCCACCGACGACCTCATTCAGCTCGAATACTGCGTCACCTGCCCCAAGCACCCCCTGATCTGGACCTTCAACTTCTATCGCGGCGCCGACAAGTTCCAGCTCATCGGCCTGCGCTTCAACGACCAGTTCCAGGACTCGCTGGCGAAGTGATCCGGGCCGCGCCGGCGCGCGCCCGACCGACCCCGCTTTCCGTCCCCTCGCCATCCCGCTCCCTCCACCCGTCCTTTTCGCCGAGGTGCTTCGTGCTCGACCTCACCGACGAACAGCGGATGATCCAGGAAACCGTGCGCGACTTCACCCGCCAGGAAATCGCCCCGCGCGCGCGGCAGATCGACGAGAAGGAGGAGTTCCCGGCCGACGTGGTCAAGAAGATGGCCGACCTCAACCTGCTCGGCATCCCCTTTCCCGAGGAATACGGCGGCGCGGGCGGCGACTACCTGAGCTATGCGCTGGCGGTCGAGGAGGTGGCGAAGGCCTGCGGGTCTACGGCATTGACCCTAGCCGCGCACGTTTCGCTCGGGACCTGGCCGATCTATGCCTTCGGGACCGAGGAGCAGAAGCGGAAGTTCGTGCCGCCGCTGGCGCGTGGGGAACGGCTGGGCGGGTTCGGGCTGACGGAGCCGAATGCGGGCTCGGACTCGTCGGCGACGCAGACGAGCGCGGTGCGCGCGGGCGATTCCTGGGTGCTGAACGGGACCAAGACCTTCAACACGAACGGCGGGGTCGCGGGCACGTACATCGTGACGGCGATGATCGATCGGGCGCAGGGCGCGCACGGGATCGGGGCGTTCATCGTCGAGAAGGGGTATGCGGGATTCTCCGTGGGCAAAGAGGAGAAGAAGCTGGGGTGCCGCGGCTCGAACACGGTGGAGCTGATCCTGCAGGACTGCACGGTGCCGGCGGAGAACCTGGTGGGAGGGGTGAACGAGGGCTTCAAGATCTTCATGAAGACGCTGGACGGCGGGCGGATTTCGATCGCGGCGATGGCGTTGGGGCTGGCGGAGGGGGCGTACGAGAAGTCGGTGGCGTACGCGCGGGAGCGGAGGGCGTTCGGCTCGGCGATCGGGAGCTTCCAGGCGGTGCAGTGGATGCTGGCGGACATGGCGACGGAGATCGAGGCGGCGCGGCTTTTGGTGATGCAGGCGGCGCGGCTGAAGGATGCGGGTCGGCCGTTCGCGAAGGAGGCGTCGATGGCGAAGCTGTTCGCCTCGGAGATGGCGATGCGGGCGACGTGGAAGGCGATCCAGGTGCATGGCGGGTACGGGTTCTGCCGCGAGTACGACGTAGAGCGGATGTGGCGGGACGCGAAGCTGTGCGAGATCGGCGAGGGGACGAGCGAGATCCAGCGCATGGTGATCGCGCGGCAGGTGCTGGGGAAGCTGGAGTAGCGGGCGACGGTGGTCGGTGGACGGTGGACGGTGGACGGTGGACGGTGGTCGGTGGTCGGAGGGGCGAGGGGCGAGGGGGCGGTGGACGGTGGGCGGGGGGCGGGGGGCGATGCGCGTGTGGGGCGGATACCGCAAATCCCGTAGTTACGCGTCCTGGCGCGCCCTGGTGTGGCGGGGCGACGCCGGGTCGGGACGGCCACTTCCCGCGGCAAGCCGCGCCCCAGCGCCCGGCGCGGCCCCGTGCAGCACGGGACCTACGCCGGTGGCGGAGGGAAACGGCCTTGGGGGCGGTCTGAGGGTGTCGCGCCGGCATCCCACGCGCGGCCCCGGGCGCCAATCGTCTTGTAGGGGCGGCCCTTGTGGCCGCCCCATCGTGGCCTATCCAGCAAGGGTTGCCCGCCGTGCCACCCGGGGGCGGACGCAAGGCGCGCCCCTCCACCGCCGCGGGTTCTGCGACCTCCACCGCCCAGCGCAGGACTCTCGCGACAACCTCCTTGACCGGTATCCACCCCCGGTCCTAGAATCGGGCCAGTCCCGCATTTCACCGAACTCGCCCCCCCCCCCCGCAGGGTAGCAGACCTCGCTCAACGGTTTTGCCTGAGCGGGCGAGGAGGCGCGACGTCGCAAACGGGGTTCGGGCGCCCGGCGGGCGTGGAACCCGATCGCACGACCGGCGCAGCAGGCTCCGCGGACCTATGGCGCCCCAGGCACGGCCTGCAGGTGGCGCCCCGGCCTTCCCGACGTGCGCCGTCCACATCGAGGAGCTGCCTCGCCGATGTCGCCCGACCATCGCCGCGCGCTCAAGGCGTTCACCCTACTCAACCTCCTCGCCGGCCTGATCGTCGGCGAGGCGTGGCTGACGTGGCATTTTCTCGCCGAGGCGCACCTGGAGACTGCGCTCGCCGCGGCTCACCGGGCGGGCTTCTCCCTCGATCCGCGCGACCTCGCCGGCCCGCCCATTCCCGACGCAGAGAACGCCGCGCCGGCCTTTGAGGCCGCTGCCCGCGGGCTCGCACGCTCAGAATGGCAGTCCCTGATGACCTTCCTCCACCCCCTGCGCGTTACCCTCGTCTCGGGGCTGGATCCCGCCGGCGCCGCGCGCATTCGTGGCCGTCTGGCGCCAGATGAACCGGTCCTCGCACGGCTCTTCGGCGAGTGGAATGGTAGAGCGTGTCGCTTCGACCCTCCGTCCATCGGTCGTGCGATGAGCGACGGGGCTCGGGACTCTCCTCCTGACCCGTTGGAGCAGCTCTTTGTACTTCTGCTCTTCAAGGCCAAACTTGCCAGCTCCGATGGGCAGGAGGCGGAAGCCACACGGTGCTTTGCGGCGGCCGTCTCGCTGGCCATAGGCCTCACTCGGCGCCCGCGCATTGCTCCGTGTGTGTGGGCCGACTTGCTTCTCGTTGCCGCTGACGGTTGCATCCCTCCGCATCCGACGGCGGCCTGCCTCCGCTCCTGGAATCGTGTGCTCCCTCCGACGCGCTGGAGCCGCGAGATCGCGGATCTCGCGACGGCTGCGGGACTGGTTCAATCCCTCCAACTGCTCACGAAACCAACAGACCAGATTGCCGCGACACTTGCGGACGAGCGCCTGAAGTACGGCCTGGGCCTCCTGCCCCGGATGCACGCGCGCCTATTGGGCCCGATGTGGCAGGAGTGGGCGGCCTACTCCATCTGCTGGCATGTCGCCGCGAAGGAGCACGCTGGCCCTTCAGGCTTCCCCGTTGCTCCGTATGCACACCCAAGATACTTCTGGGGCCTGGCTGAGCTTCGTGGATTGGGTGCCGGTCGTCTGTTGGCTGCACGCACACACCTGCGCTTGGAGTGTATCCGCGTCGGCATCAACTACGAGCTTCACCGCCTGGAATCCGGCAGGTACCCGAGCAGCATCGCGGTGCCGGGCGATGCCGCCGATCCGGTGACCTGGACGATCGACCCGAGAAGTGGAGATCTGGCGCTCCTGAGCCGCAGCGGAGCCGGAGCGTTCTGGAAGGCACGCCGCCCCCGCTGACCCGGATGGTGCACGTGTCACCGTCTGCGCTGGTCGGAGCGGTTCCCACACGAAGGGAGGGGCGGACCCCCGTCTCCGCCCTGGCGCCGCAGCAGGCCTTGGTTGGCAGGGCGGACACCGGGGTCCGCCCCCACGCCGATCTCGGGGAAATATGGTAGACAAGCAACTAGCCGCGGAAGAACCATGCGCTCCCAGCCAGGAACTCGATCGCGATCAGCCCGGCGAGCATCAACCACCAGCGTGGAATGCGGACGGCGGGGAGGCGGCGCGCGACGGCGTAGGCCGCCAACGAAGCCGGAATCAGCAGCCCGGATCCCGCTGCGGGGTAGCCGAGCGACTCTCCACTCAGGGCATGCGCATGCGGGAAGCTCGGGTCGATGAGGGCGACCGCCCAGGTCGCCCGCACCGCCAGCTCGAAGCCGACGATCGGGAATAGGGTCTCTACCGGGGTCAGGGAAGTCACGGAGAGCACCAGGACGAGTCCCGGGACCAGCACCCAAAGGAGGAGCGTCGAGTACAGATCGGCACCCCAGGCATTGGAGGGCATGACGGCCAGCCAGGCACTGAGGATCGCGCCCGACGCCACGCCTACCCCGGTGCGGTGGCGGTTGGAGCTCGGTATTCCCGATTCCGCGCCCGCCTGGTCCTGCGCCAACTGCGCAGAACGCGCAAGCGCCGCCATCGCCCCGACGAGCGCCGAGGCGGCCGCCTCGACCTCCCTCTGCGAGGAAGCCGATTCCAGGCTCCCGATCAGGCCGATCGCCCCGCCGAGAAGCAGGCCCTGGATCAGCGCGGCACCGGGTTGGCTCCTGCGCCCCGCAAGACAGCCGCCAAGAAACCCCGCGCACGGCTCCAACCAGGGCGCGAAATCAACGTGGGAGACTCCCCGTGTCCCCGCCACTACGATGTGCCCGAGGACCACCGCCACGGAGAACAGGACGGCTGCGACCAGGGAGCCTTGGAGCAGCGCACCTACAACCGCAAACCCTACGGCAGCGAATGAGAAGGACGCGTCACCAGCCGGCAGTCCGGCGACCGCACCTGCCACGAGGGCTGCGACCGCCAGGTCCGTGTCCCGCCATGCGCCGAGCGGGGCCGGATGCCACGGGGTGCCCGGGGCAAAACGCACGGCCAGCCAGGCACCGAGGGCGAGGGCCGGCGACGCGAGCAGCACCCAATCCGCTGGGCGGAATCGGGTAAGGTCGCGACACCACAAGAGCGCGACCAGCACGAGGAACGGCAGCGCCACGCCTGCCACCACCCATCCGCCCTGCCAGCCTCCGCGCATCGACCTGGGGAAGTACACTTCACCCTGCACGAGGATCTCCCCTTCCTTCGGCGCAACACCCCTGCCGGCCGCCACGGCTCCCTCCGGCTGATCGCTCGCCCCGGGCGGTTTCACCACGACGCATCCCCTACCTCCCCGCCCGCACCACGTACACCTCGTCCGGCTTCACCCCGCCCTCCCCGCCGAAGCGCTCCTCGCGCACGCCGATCCCCCGCGTCGCCTTCTGCGTCGACCAATACTTCAGCTTGGTCGGCGCGCCCGCCGAATCGAAGCCCGCTTCCAGAAACACGACCGAATGCCCGCTACCGCCGGTGCGCCAGAACTGCACGAAATCACCCGGACGCGCGTCCTTCAGCTTCTCCACCGCCCGCCCCAGCCCCCGCGACACCAGCGCCGCCTGCAACGTGCGTCGGGTATCTCCCGTAGACCCGAACCAGTCCGCGCGCAGCTTGAGCAGCTCCTCCCCGCTCAGGTCGCCGATCCGGAACTCCGCCTTGCGCGCCGCGCACCACTTCTGCCACGCCTTCACGAAGACCTCGAAGGTCAGCCCGCAACAGTAGCAGCGCCCCTTCGGGTCGGCCTCCAGGACCTTCACTCCGCGGTAGACCAGGTCGCAGGTCGTGCCGGGCCAGTTGTCCCCCTTCGGCCAGTAGTAGTCGTGCGTGCCGTCCGTGGGGTACGCCTTCATGACCTCCACCACCACGCGCGCGAAGGCGTCCGCCGGGGGCAGGATCGCTTCTTCGGCCGCGGCCGTGCCGGCCCCGCCGCCGCCTACTCCAGCCGGCAGCGCCGCGCTCACCAAGAACACCAGCGTCGCCGCCAGGGCTGCCGCCCGCACCCGACCTGTCGTTTCCATCGTGCTCTCCTACCAAGGGCCACCTTCGGGTTTTACTCCGAGACCGCCCCCCAATGCAATGGATTCCGGGCGCATGTCCGGTATTGCCGACGCGCTTGTCCCATCGATCGCCGCCCCCGTGACGCGGAGTACTGGGTCGCCGCAGCGGGCGTACCTTGGCGGCAGCACGGACTCGGTCGTCCTCGTCCTCGTCCTCGTACTCGAACGCCCTGGGCATTCGAGTACGAGTACGAGTACGAGACACGAGGACGACCGAGGCCGTGCTTTCGATGCGTGCGGCCAGTACGGTCGCGCAGCAAGAACGGACATGCACCCTTGGATTCCGCTGTCCCGGGTGTGCGACCGTACCTGCGCGTTGCCGTAGGGGCGCCCCGCGTGGGCGCCCCGCAGCGCCGAGGTGGTCGGCAGGCGGGGCGGGCAGCCTGCGGCCACCGTAGGGTCCTGGCTCCGCAGCAGATGCGTATCCATGGCCCGGCGTCGAACGTGTCCGCAGGCGCGCAGGCTCCCGCTGGGGCCTCGCCCGCGCCGGTGCGGCACCGCCCCGGCACGCACGCCGGTACACCGCCGGGGATTGTGCTTGATTCCAGGCCACCGGTCAGGTAGAGTCAGGATAGCACCTCGGGTCGGTTCGAACCATGTCGCAATGCGGTCTTCCCCCCCTCCGAGCACACCTCCTATGAGCCGCATCGAAGAGCGCCGCGCCGGGGAGTCGCGGATCGTGCGTCGCCAGGAAGACGACGGCGCGTTCGACCGGGAGTTCTGGCACTCGGTTCCCCCCGATGTCCGACTCGCGTCGGTCTGGGAGATGGTGCTGGACGTCCTCCTGCTCAAGGTTCCCCATGAGGCTGAATCCAGACTTCAGAGATCTGTTTGCCGCCTTGAACGAAGAGGGGGCTAGATACCTGCTCGTCGGCGGCTACGCGGTCGCGTTCCACGCCGAACCGCGGTGGACCAAGGACCTTGATGTCTGGGTGGACTGCTCTCCCGAAAACGCCCAGCGCGTCCATGCCGCGCTGCGCAAGTTCGGCGCGCCCATCCAGAACCTCACCGCGGACGACCTGACTCGGTCCGACCTCATCTTCCAGATGGGGATCGTGCCGAATCGGATCGACATCCTCACCGGCATGGAAGGCATCGGGTTCTCGGAGGCCTGGGCATCGGGCGTCGAGGCGCACTACGGGGACGTCGCCATCCACGTGATCGGGAAGGCCGCGCTCGTGCTCAACAAGCGGGCCGTGGGCCGTCCTCAGGATCTGCGCGATGTGGAGGCTCTGGAGCGCGGCTCCGAGTCCCGACCCGCCGGCGGTCGGCACGACGGCTGACGGAGTCGAGACGTCACCCCTTCCGCAGCCGCGCCACGTACCCCCCTCCCCGCGGCGCCTCCGGCAGCAGCAGCCGCTCCTCCTCCAGGACGAATTCCCGCCGCCCCTCCAGGAAACGCCCGATCTGCTCCCGGTTCTCCTCCGGCTCGATCGAGCAGGTACTGTAGACCAGCGCGCCCCCCACCCGCACGCACGCCGCCGCCGCCGCGAGAAGCTGCCCCTGCAACGCCGCGAACTTGACCAGCTCCGCCTCCGTCACCCGCCAGCGCGCCTCCACCCGCCGCGCCAGCACCCCGGTGTTCGAGCAGGGCGCGTCCACCAGGACCACGTCAAAGGAGGCCGGGCGCCGGAAGGGCAAATGCCGCCCATCGAGACCGCAGAGGGCCACGCAGGTCAGCCCGAGCCGCCGTACGTTCTCCGCGATCGGCGCGAGTCGCGCCCGCGACCGGTCGCAGGCCACGATCAGCCCACGATCGCCCATCAGCGCCGCCAAATGCGCCGTCTTGCCCCCCGGCGCCGCGCACAGGTCGAGCACGCGCTCCCCGGGGCGCACCCCGGCCAGCGGAGCCACGACCTGGGCCGCTTCGTCCTGCACCGCAAAGAGCCCGGCGCCAAAGCTCGCCAGCCGCGGCAGGCGCCCCGCCTTCTCCAGGTAAAGCGCATCAGGCTCTGACCCGAGACGCGCCGCGGCGCCCTCCGCCGCCAGCCGCACCGCCAATTCCGCGCGCGTGATCCGCAGCCGGTTCGCCCGCACGCAGATCTCCGGCCGCACGTTCCCCGCCGCACACAGCCGCTCCGCGGTCGCGCGCCCGTGCCCGCGCAGCCAGCGCTCCACCAGCCAGCGCGGATGGCTGTAGCGCACGGCCAGGGCCGCCGCCGGCTCCTTGCCCTCCGCCGGCAGGAGCGGCTCCTTCAGGCGCACAAACCCGCCCTCCGGGTGCGGCAGCGAACGCTCCTTCTCCCCTTCCTCCGCCACGCCGCGCGCTTCGATCTTCCGGTCCAGCCCGCGCAGCAGGCCGTTCACAAAGGACCCCGCATGCCGCCCGGCGAACTCCTGCGCCGCCTTCACGGCCTCGTTCACCACCGCGTAGGCCGGCACCCGCTCCAGAAACAGCAGTTGAAAGGCGCCGATGCGCAGGATCTCCAGCAGTCGCTTGTCGGTGCCGCCGAGGCCGCGCGTCGCCAGCGCCCCGATCAGCCAGTCGAGCGTCCCGCGCTGCCGCACCACGCCGTACACCAGCGTCGTGGCCAGCGCGCGGTCTTCCGGCGACAGCTCCGCCCGCTCGAGCCGCTCGTCCAGCTCGTCGGCGACGAAGAGGTCCGCCCGCGCCGCGGCGAGCAGGACCGAGAGGGCGAATTCCCGCGCGGTGACCATGGGAGCGGCGCCTACTCGCGCCGCAGGGCGCGCACCGGATCGAGGCGCGCCGCGCGCATCGCCGGATAAACGCCCGCCAGCGCGCTCACGCCGAGCGCGAAGACCATCGCCGCGAGCGCCAGCGGCCACGAGACCAGGAAGACCTTCACGTCCTTCGGGCCGCCCTTGCTCGCGATGTACCACTGCACGCCGGCGTTCAGCAGCAGGCCGCCCAGCCAGCCGGAGGTCAGCCCGATGCCGCCGCCGACCAGCCCGATGCTCATCGCCTCGATCAGGAAAATCCGCCGCACGTCGCGGCTGCGCGCGCCGACCGCCTTCATGATCCCGATCTCGCGCGTCCGCTCCAGGATCGACATGAGCATCGTATTGACGATGCCGACGAAGGCGACCACCAGCCCGACGCCGCCCAGGCAGCCCAGGAATCCTTCCAGGATCAGGAACACCCAACTGATCTGCGTGATCACGTCGTCCGCCGTCAGCGCGCCGAACCCCTTGTCGCGCACCGCCTGGCTGACCTCCCGCGAACGCATCGGGTCCTCCACCAACACGACCAGGGAACCGTACTCCCCCTTGCGGAGCGCGCCGGGAAACCCCATGCGATCCTGCTTGGCGACCAGGCGGACCTTCAGGGCCTGCGCCATCGGCAGGAAGACGCGACTGGAGCCGAAGCCCTTGTACTGGTCGGCGTCGTAGATTCCGGTCACCACGAAGGGGTGGAGTCGCTCGCTTTTTTTTGCGGCGGGCGCCGTGCCGCCGCCGCCCTCGCCCCCGACACCCGCCGGTGGCGCCGGCTCTGAGCCCGGTTCGCCGACTCCCGGCCCGCCCGGCGGCGGGTCGTGTGGACCGTCCGGGGGCGCCTCCTTGGGACCGTCTTCCTCGCCCTCGTTCTCGACCATGAGCTGGACCGGTTGTCCCACCGCGGTTTCCGGCGGATCGAAGCCGAGGGCCTTGGCGCCGCGCACCGTCAGCAGCAGGAACTCCCCCTCCTCCTTCCAGAGGTCGCCGGCGATCATGGAGGTGCGCAGGCCCTCGGTCACGGCCTCGAGCGGCAGGCCGGAAAGCTCGCCGCGAATCCGGTGTTTGCCCGAGCGCAGCGCCAGGTGCAGGAAGATGTTCGGATAGACGGCGCGCACGCCCGGTATGGCCTTGAGGTCCGCGATCACCGCGTCCGTGAGCGCCTTGCGCTCGGGCAACTGCTGCGGCCCGAAGTCGAGCTTGCCGAAGTCGAGCTTGATCGGGAGGACGAGCATGGAGGACATCGCGTCCACCGACTCGAACTGCTTGAGGATCTGGCGCTTCACCCCGATGCCGCCGGAGACCATGAGGACCACGGCGCCGACGCCGATGACGACGCCGACCGTGGTGAGCGCCGAGCGCACCTTCTGCTGCCAGAGGTTGGAGAAGGCGAAGCGGAAACCGTCGCGCGCTGTCATCGGGGGTTCTCCGGAGTGGGAGGAGCGCCGGCGGGGGCCGGGGCGGGGGAAGGGGCGGCAGAGGCGCCCACGGCCGCGGCGTCGGCCGCCGCCGGGGAACGCTCGAAGCGCGTATCGGTCGCGACGCGGCCGTCACACAGCTCGACCATGCGGCTCGCATAGGCGCGCGCGAGATCGCGTTCGTGCGTGATCAGGACGATCGTGTGGCGGTGATCCTGGTTGAGGCGGCGCAGGAGTTCCATCACATCGCCCGCCGTCCGCGAATCGAGGTTGCCGGTCGGTTCGTCGGCCAGGAGCAGGTCCGGCTCCATCACCAGCGCGCGCGCGATCGCGACCCGCTGCTGCTCGCCGCCGCTCATCTCCGCCGGATGGTGGCCGACCCGCGCCCCCAGGCCGACCCGTGTCAAGAGCTCGCCGGCGCGCCGCGCCCGCTCCGCGCGCGGCACCCGCGCGAAGATCATCGGCAGCTCGACGTTCGCCTGCGCCGTGAGCGAGGGCACGAGGTTGAAGAACTGGAAGACGAATCCCACCTGCTCGCGCCGGTAGGCGGCGAGGGCATCATCCCCGGCGCCGAGGAGCCGGGTGCCGTCGACGGTGATGTCGCCCGCGGAGGGCCGGTCCAGCCCGCCCAGCAGGTTGAGCAGCGTCGACTTTCCCGAGCCCGAGCGCCCGACGATGGCGACGAATTCCCCGCGCTCGATGGCCAGCGAAATGCCGTCCACCGCCCGCACCTGCTGCGCGCCCATGCGGTACTCTTTGACGAGGTCGACGGTCGAGATATAGGGCATGTTACCGATACCTGATGGAGGCGAGGATTGTCGCATTGCCACATTGTCTCATTGTCTCATTACTCCGGGTGCCATGACGGTCTCACGTGCGCTCATCGGACGGCCCACAGGGGTGCAGGGGGACGCGCCTTGGCGGCACGCTGTCGCGCCGGTCTTTCTCGTACTCGTACTCGTACTCGTACTCGAACGCCCAGGGCATTCGAGTACGAGTACGAGTACGACGGAGGCGACGCTGTCGACCCCGGCGGCCGGTACGGTCGAGATTCAAGAACGATCCTGCACCCTGCCTCAGTTGATACCTGTTCGCTCCGGCACGTCAATGTGACAATGAGACAGTGCGACAATGAGACAATCCTACGGCAGTGAGACCGTCCTACGCCCCTTCCAGCCCGAATTGCAGCCGGTACAGCCGCGCGTAGATGCCATCCGTTCTCAAGAGTTCCCCATGCGTGCCCGACTCGACCAGCACGCCATGGTGAAACACCAGGATGCGGTGCGCGTCGCGCACGGTCGACAGCCGGTGCGCAATGATCAGCGACGTCCGGCGCGCCAGCAGCCGCCGCAGCGCGTCCTGCACCAGCGATTCCGTGTGCGCGTCGATGCTCGAGGTCGCTTCGTCCAGCACCAGCACGCGCGGATCGAAAACCACCGCCCGCGCGAAGGACAGGAGCTGCCGCTCCCCCACCGAGAAGGAAGCGCCGCGCTCCTTGACCTCCGCCGCGTACCCGCCCGGCAATCGGGCAATCACCTCATGCGCGTGCACCTGCTCGGCCGCGCGCACCAGGTCCGCGTCGCTCACCCCCGGCTTCCCCAGCCGCAGGTTCGACGCCACGTCGCCCGAGAACAGGAACACGTCCTGCAATACCAACCCCAGGTTGCGCCGGTAGGAGGCGAGATCGTACTCTCTCACGTCCACGCCGTCCACCAGGATCGCGCCGCGCTGCACGTCGTAGAAGCGGAAGAGCAGGTTCACCAGCGTCGACTTGCCCGCGCCGGTCGCGCCCACCAGCGCCACGCTCTCCCCCGCCGCCACCCGGAAGGAGACCCCCTTGAGCACCCAGTCCTCGCCCCGATACGCGAACCACACGTCGCGGAATTCGATCTCGCCCCGCAGTTCGCCCGCCGCCCGCGCCGCGGCCGACGGTACGACCTCCGGCGCCGTGTCCAGCAGCTTGAAGATCCGCTCCGCCGCCGCCATCGCCGACTGCAGCAGGTTGTACTTCTCGGACAGGTCGCGCACCGGCTGGATGAACTTCTGCGCATAGAACCAGAAGGCCAGGAAGGTGCCGAGCGAGACCGAGCCTTCCAGGATCCGGAGTCCGCCGTACCAGAGCAGGAGCCCGGTCACGGTCGAGCCCAGCAGTTCCACCGTCGGGAAGAAGACGGAAAAGGCCCGCACGGTGCGCAGCGCGGCATCGAGGTAGTCCTCTGAGAGGCCGCGGAAGGAGTCGGCGTTGCGCGCCTCGCGCAGGAGCGACTGCACCACGCGCATCCCCGAGATGTTCTCCTGCAGGTAGGAGTTGAGCCGCGAGAGCGCCCGCCGCGAGTCCCGGTAGGCGACCCGGGCCGCGCGCCGGAAGTACTCGGCGATCACGAAGAGCGGCGGCACCATCGAGAGCGTCACCAGCGCGAGGCGCGCGTCGATGGCGAAGAGAATGCCGGAAATCCCGAGCAGGAGGGCCGCGTCGGTGATCGCCGCGATCAGGCCCGAGGTCAGGAGCTCCTTCAGCGCCTCGACGTCGCTGGTGACGCGCGTGACCAGCCGCCCGACCGGGTTGCGATCGTAGAAGGCCAGCGACAGCCGCTGCAACTGCTCGAACACCGCCAGCCGCACGTCCAGCACCACGCGCTGCCCGACCACGCTCGTGATCCAGGTTTCACCGTAGCGGAACAGGCCCTGCAGCAGGATGACCAGCCCGAAGAGCGCGGCGTGGCGCGCCAGCCCGCCCGAGTCGCCGCTCGCCACCGGCCCGTCGAGCGCGCTTTTCAGCACCAGCGGCGCGGCCAGCTCCAGCGCGATGAGCGCCGCGCTGACCGCCATCCCGCCGGCCAGCCAGCCCCGGTACGGCCGGGCATAGGCGAGAAAGCGCCGCATCAGGGCGCCGTCGTAGGCGCGTTCCGACAACTCCTCGTCGTGCTCGCTCCCCGCTGCCGCCGCCGCGGCTCCGTGGCTCATGCCAGCGCCTCCAGCTCCTCGGCCAGCCGCTGGCGGTCCCAGAGGTCGCGGTAGATCCCGCCGCGCGCCACCAGCTCGTCGTGCGTCCCCTCCTCGACCACCCGCCCGCCGTCGAGCACCACGATCCGGTCGCAGCGCCGCACCGCCGCCAGCCGGTGCCCCGCCACGATCACCGTCCGTCCCTTCAGGAACTCCTCCAGCCCGTCCAGGATCTCGCGCTCGGTGCGCGAATCGACGTTGGCGAAGACGTCGTCGAAGAGCAGCACGCGCGGCCCCAGGATGGTCGCGCGCGCGAGTGTCGCCCGCTGCCGCTGCCCGCCCGACAGCGTCACGCCGCGCTCGCCGATGAGCTGTTCGTATTTTTCGGGGAAAGACTCGATCTCGCCGTCCAGCCGCGACAGCCGCGCCGCCGCCGCCACCTCCTCCAGGACCTCCTCCCGCCGCCCGTAGGCGATGTTGCTCTTCATGCGGTCGGAGAAGAGGAACGCGTCCTGCGGCACATACCCGATATGGGCGCGCAGCCCGGCCACAGCCAGCGCGTTCACGTCCTTCCCGTCGAGGAAGACGGTGCCGTCGGGCACGCGGTAGAGCCGGGCGAACAGCCCGAGCAGGGTGCTCTTCCCCGCCCCGGTCCGGCCCACCACCCCGAGCCGCCCGCCCGCCGGCACGCGCAGCGTCACCCCGGTCAGCGCGTCGCGCGCCGCGGCGGGGTAGCGAAAGGTCAGCCCGCGCACCTCCAGCTCGCCGCGCACCTCGCCCGGCTCGGACGCGCCCGGCGCATCCCGCACCTCCGGCTCGGCGCGCAGGATCTCGTTCGCGCGCCCCATCGACGCCGCCGCGCGCTGCACCATGTTCAGCACCCAGCCGAGCGCCACCATCGGCCACACCAGCATGAGCTGGTAGGCGAGGAACCCCATGAAGTCGCCCGCCGTGTAGCGGCCGGCCTGCATTCCCAGCCCGCCGACCACCAGCGTTCCGAGCACGCCGAGCTCGGCGATCAGGCCCATCGCGGTGTAGCCGAGCCCGGAGACCTTCACCAGCTCCAGGTTCTTCGCGAAGGTCTCCCGGTTGAGCTCGCGAAAGGCGGCGACCTCCGCCCCCTCCTGCGCGAAGGCCTTGACCACGCGCACGCCGGCGATCCGTTCCTGCGCGCGGGTCGCCACCCGTCCGAGCTGCTCCTGGACCTCCTTCGACGCGCGGTGGATCTCGCGCGCCTGGCGCTTCATGACCAGGGTCAGGAGTCCGAGCGGCAGCACGGCGACGGCCGCGAGCGGCGGCGCGATCCACACCATGCCGACGATCGCGAGCGCGCCGAGGAGCAGGGTATTCGCCGCACTCAGGAGCCCGAAACCGAGCAGATTGCGCACCGCGTCGAGGTCGTTGGTGGCGCGCGAGAGGAGATCGCCGGTGGGCATGCGGCCGAAGAAGGCGGCATCGAGGCGGAGGACGGCGCGGAAGACGGCGTTGCGCAGGTCGTGCTCGACGCGGCGCGTGACGCCGAACAGCGCGTGGCGGAAGACGACCTGGAGGAGCCAGCGCAGGGCGGCGAGTCCGAGCAGGAGGGCGGCGGAGGAGGCGACGACGCGGGGAGCGGGCGGCAGGCGGGCGAGGGCGTCGATCCCGCGGCGCAGCACGAGCGGCTGCGCCCCGGCGATCAACGTGGAAAGCACCAGGAGCGCCAGGCCCCAGGCCAGCGTGCGCCGGTAGGGCCGGATGAAGGGCAGGAGGGTGGCGAGTTCCTTCACGGGCGCGCTGAGCGGATCAAGCGTTTGCCTGAGCGTCTCGCGTCCGCACCTGGAAGAACGAGAGCAGCGAGACGTAGAGGAAGCCGGTCGGGAAGAGCAGGAGGAACGGCAGCGACGCCCACATCTTGTAGGCCATGGCCAGGAAGAACGCGCCCAGGTAATAGAGGCCGAGCGCCAGTTCGACGTAGGCGATCAGGTCGCGTTTTCCTGCGTACTTCTTCGTTTTCCAGGAGTCCGCGCGCCCCGCCACCGCGTACTTCGGGGTGCGCTCGAAGCTCGTCTGCTTGCCCAGGAGCGCCTCGATGACGGCGCGGCTGTTCGAGACCGAGAGTCCGATGCCGATGCACATGACCATCGGGAAGCAGCGCAGCCGCGCGCCCCAGTTCTGGGCGATTTCGCGCTGGGCGGCGACGTAGAAGATCAGGACCGAGAGGGTCGCCAGCACGAAGACCAGCGCGTCCACCAGGTAGAGATCGCGGAACATCCCCTGCCCACGCGCCGCGATCGCCGGCACCATCAGGAGCGAGAGGCAGAGCATGAGCAGGTAGGCGAAGTTGTTGGTCAGGTGGAAGGTCGCTTCGATCTTGGTCGTGAGCGGGATCGCGGAGCGCCAGATCGCCGGGAGCAGCTTCAACCCGGTCTGGATCGAGCCCTTGGCCCAGCGGAACTGCTGCGACTTGAAAGCGCTCATCTCGACCGGGACTTCGGAGGGCGACTCGACCTCCTGGACGTAGACGAAGCGCCAGCCCTTGAGCTGGGCGCGGTAGCTCAGGTCGAGGTCTTCGGTCAGCGTATCGTGCTGCCAGCCACCCGAGGTCTCGATCGCGGTGCGGCGCCAGACGCCGGCGGTGCCATTGAAATTGAAGAAGCGGCCGGAGCGGAAGCGCGCGCCGTGCTCCATGACGAAGTGGCCGTCGAGCAGGATCGACTGCACACGGGTGAGCAGCGAGTAGTCGCGGTTCAGGTGTTCCCAGCGGGCCTGGACCATGCCGACGCCGGGGTCGGAGAAGTGGTGGACGCAGCGCAGGAGCAGGTCCGGGTTGGGGAGGAAGTCGGCGTCGAAGACGGCGACGAACTCGCCGCGCGCGGTGGTCAGGCCGTGGGCCAGGGCGCCGGCCTTGTACCCTTCCCGGTTGTCCCGGTGGATGTAGTGGATATCGACTCCGCGTTCGCGCCACGCTTCGACCTTGTGGGCGGCGATCCCGGTGGTCTCGTCGGTCGAGTCGTCGAGCACCTGGACTTCGAACCGGTCGCGCGGGTAGTCGAGCGCGCAGACCGCGTCGATCAGGCGTTCGACGACGTACATCTCGGTGAAGGTCGGGAGCTGGACCGTGACGCGTGGGAGTTCGGCGAAGGCCGTGGCCGCCGGGCGGGAGTTCTTGCGATGGCGGTAGTAGAGGAAGACCATGATCAGGCGGTGCAGGCCGAACAACGACAAGAAGGCCAGGACCACGAAGTAGGCGCAGAGCGCCGTACCTCCGACCCAATCCATGACTGGACTCCCTGAGGTGGGGGGGCAGGAGCCAAATTTGGATGGGTCATTATAGGGATCGGGCCGCGGGTGTCAAGGTATTCTCCCCGGTCCGGGGCAGCGGGGCGTTCGCGGTAGTTTTTGCCCTGCCACGATTTGCGGCGGGGAAGCGCCGGCGCCTCAGGAGCGCGTGAGCCGGCGGTCGAGCTCGTTGAGCCGGACCTCGCCCTGGAGCTTGAGCTGGCAGGCGAGGTACAGGTAGAAGGTCGCGCCCACCCAGGCCAGCGCCAGCACTTCGAACCCGGCCGTGGACACGCAGAAATCATAGGCGCCATGGAGCGCGCAGGGCAGGAGCACGGCGGCCGCGAGGAGCGCGGTCCGGCGCGAGGGCTCGCGGCTGGCGCGCACTACGAAGTAGCCCATGGCCCCGGTCCAGCAGGCGTGCACGAAGGGATTCAACACGATGCGACCGAGGCTCGACTTGAATGCGCCGCCTTCGATCTCGTGGCGATTGGTCAGTTCGATGATATCCTGCATCCACCCGATATTCTCCATGGCGGCGAAGCCGAGGCCGCCCATCACGCAGTACATCATGCCTTCGAGGGCGGTGATCTGGCCCCAGGAGGGGAAGCGCCGGCGCAGCCCGTTGCGGAGCAGCACGGCGAGGAGGAGGCCGAGTCCCTTGGTGACCTCCTCGCGGAGGCCCACGCCGCAGACGTAGGCGAAGAGCCGGACGGCCGGGCGTTCGTCCTGGATCCACGCGTCCACCCAGTGGGGCGGCAGGTTGAGCCAGCCGATGAAGGCGGGCCAGCTCACCAGGACGGAGAAGGCATAGAAGAAGGCGCACTGGTGCAGGAGGTTGCGGTGGAGGTCGAAGAGCCGGTAGAACACGTAAGCCCAGACGAGGGAGAAGTAGACGATCATCGCGTTGAGGTCCCAGCGCATGAGCACGACCAGGATCGGCGCGGCGGCGGCGAGCAGGGTGATCCAGAAGGTCGAGTGCCGGAGGACGGCGAAGATCTGACGCGGGGAGAGGAAGGACCACGCGAGGGCGGCGACATTGCGCCAGAACGCGCGGCCGGTGCTGGCGGTCGCGCGCACGGCGAGAGAGCCGGCGCCGAGCGCGCGGCGGGCGGCGTCGCGGGCGGCGGCGCCGATGCGGGAGGCGCGTTTGCAGGGCGGCTTGGCCGGAGCGGGATTGGCGCCCGCGGGCTCGCTCCCGCTGGGCTCGGCTCCCCCGACCGTAGGGTCATCGGGCACGATTCACCTCCGCGACGGGCACGCGACAAGCTGGGGCGAAGCTCGGAGACCGTCCGCTCCTGCGGACCCCGCGGGCAGCCGGCCTGAAGGCCGGCGACGAACCCGGGCTGAAGCCCGGGACTACATACCCGATCCGCAGGCACACCGGGCGGTTCGTAGTGCTGGGCTTCAGCCCACGTTCGTCGCCGGGCTTCAGCCCGGCTGCACCGATTCGGCGCCTCCCCCGGCGGGTCCCGACTCGCCGGCTGCCGCCGGCCCGAAGCCCGGGACTACCAACTCGGCCGGCGGCCCTGTGCCGGCCCGGTCCCGCTCCGGGACCGACCCAGGCCGAAAGCCCGACCGGCGCCGCGTGACTCCTCGTCGCGGGCGCCGAAACCCAGCGGGGCCGCGCGCGACTCGGCCACGCGCGCCAGGGCCGCGGCCAGGTGCGCCGCGGTGATCGGGGGCAGGTCGCGCGCGGGCGGCGGCGGGGCACTGGCTGCGTCCGCACCCGCACGGTCCCCCTCCCCCGCCGCAGCGGGGGAGGGTCGGGGAGAGGGCAGGTCCTCACCACCCACGGCCCCCGCGGGAGCCTCCACGACCGCCTCCGCACCCGCACCGTCCCCCTCCCCCGCTGCACCTGTCGCCCGAAGCGCGGAGCGCGTAGGGGGAGCGGGGGAGGGCCGGGGTGGGGGGAGGGCCGCGCCACCCACCGCCTCCACACTCGCACGGTCCCCCTCCCCCGCCGCAGCGGGGGAGGGCCGGGGAGAGGGCAGGTCCGCGCCACCCACGGCCCCCGCGGGAGCCTCCACACCCACGCCCGCGCCGGTCCCGCTCGCCGCCTCCCCTTCCTCCCGCACCACGAGCGGCGGCAGCCCGGCGATCGACTCCAGGCGCGCCTGCACCGCCACCTCCTTCAGGTGGGCTCCGCTCAAGCCTTCCGCCTCACGCGCGACCTCTTCCAGCACCACATCCGCCGCCAGCTTCGCGCCCTCCAGGAAACGCCGGAGCATCGCCAGCCGGCACGCCGCATCCGGCAGCGGCAGCGCGATCCGCCGGTCCACCCGCCCCGGCCGGTCGCGCAGCGCCGCGTCCAGCGCGTCCGGCTGCGTCGTCGTCATCAGCGTCACCACCCCGTCGTTCGGCGCGAACCCGTCGAGCAGGTTCAAGAGCTCCGGCAGCACCGCGCCGTGGTTCTCGCTCCGGTCCATCCCGTAGAAGTCCACGTCCTCCAGGAAGAGCACCGTCGGCGCCAGCTCGCGCGCCGCCTCGAAGATCGCCGACAGCGTCGTGCTGCGCAGCAGGTACTTCGGGGTGACCCAGAGGAAGGTCGCCGGCAGCGTGGACGCCAGCACGCGCCCCAGCAAGGTCTTTCCCGTACCCGATTCCCCGGTCACCAGCACGCCGCGACGCGGCGACAGGCCGAGCTCGGCGAATTCCTCCATCCGCTCCACCCAGGCCACCAGCGAGCCGCGGATGTCCTCCAGCACCGCCGCGGGCAGGATCAGGTCTTCCCAGCCGCAGCGGTCGAATTTCGCGAACTCGAACTCGGGCGTGAGCACCTTGCCGCGGAAGAAATTGTTCTCCTCGACCCAGCGGTCGAGCGCGCCCAGGAAGTCGGCGGCGGCCTGGCGGTCCTCGTAGCGGGCGGTCACGCGCACGGTGCCGAATTCCGGGTGGTCGAAGGCGACATTGACGATGAGGTCGGCCGCGCCGCGCCGCAGATGGATGGAGCCGACGATCATGCCGACGACCGTCTGCCCGGGCTCGACGTCGAACGCGTGGTAGATCGGCAGGTAGGAGAATTTGGGCCCGGCGAGGAAGCGCTTGAGGACCTGCCCTTGTCCGAGCTCTTCCACTCCCAGGCAGACGATGGGCGCCTGCCGGGCGGGATAGACCTTCTCCAACGTGAAGGCGTTCTCAAAGGGACACTGCAGGATGGACTCGAAGAGTCCGCGATGGTTGTCATGCGTCCCCGCCCGGGTGAGCAGCGACGCGAGTTCCTCCCGGCCCATTTCTTCGGACGGTTTCACCGGCACCCCCGTGCAAGAGACCGGCGCGCCGGAGCCTGCGGGGGGCTGATGAGGCGCGCCCCGGCGCCGCAGTCGCCGCGGCCGGTCGGAGGGTCAAGTGGAGGTCCGCGGCCGGAGGGCAGGGCGGGCGCGCCCCCGG
>JACRIP010000393.1 GCA_016220045.1 Planctomycetota bacterium | reverse complement strand
TCGCCTCCCCTGCGTCCCCCTCCCCCGCCGCAGCGGGGGAGGGCCGGGGAGAGGGTAGGTCCGCACCACCCACTGTCCCCCCCTCCCCCGCCGCGCCGGCCACGGCGCCCGTCGCCTCCCCTGCGTCCCCCTCCCCCGCCGCAGCGGGGGAGGGCCGGGGAGAGGGCAAGTCCGCATCACCCACGATCCCCGCCACCCCTTCCGCGCCCGCGGCCCTCCCCCACCCCCCCGCCGCGGGCGCGCTCCGGGAAACGCCGGATGCCGTGCGCGACCGCCTGCGCGAGCTGATCCGCGTGACTCATCGGCTGGCGCACGAGCGCAACCTCTCGGCGCTGCTCGCGGGGATCATGGACGCGGTCATCCGCCTGTCGGGCGCGGAGCGCGGCTTCCTGGTCCTGCGTTTGGAAGGCCAGCCGACCATGACCGTGGCGCACGGTTTGGACGCGGCGGAGATCGAGTCCCCGGAGTCCCAGGTGAGCCGCGCCGTGCTCGACACCGCCATGCGCACGCGCAAGCCGGTGCTCTGCGACAACGCGCAGGCGGACGCGGGCTTCGCGGAGCGCCGCTCGGTCGCGGCCCTGTCCCTGCGCTCGGTGCTGTGCGCGCCGATCCAATTGCGCGGCGCGGTTTCCGGCGCGATCTACCTGGATCACCGCGGGCTTTCCGGCGCCTTCGCCGCGAGCGACCTCGACTGGATCGAGGCCTTCTGCGACCACGTCGCGCTCGCCATCGAGAACGCCTTCCTCTACAACCGCGCCACCGTCGACCGCGCGACCGGGCTGTCCACGCGCGGTCACTTCCTCTCACGACTGGAAACCGAGGTCGCGCGCGCCCGCCGCGACAACTTCCCGGTCGCGCTCCTGCTTTTCGACCTCGACGGCCTGCGGCTGGTGAACGACCTCCACGGCTTCGCCGCGGGCAACCGCGCGCTCGCGCATTTCGGCGCGGCGATCACCCGAGAACTCGGCGAGGGGGAGACCGGGGCGCGCGTGCGGGTGCGGCATCCGGAGGGCGCCGCGGCCGGGCGACTGGGCGGGGACGAATTCGCGGTCTGCCTCCCTGACGCGGCGCCCGATGCCGCGGCGCGGCTGGCGGCGCGGCTCCTGGAGCAGGCGGGACGCGATGCGCCCGCCGGCGACGGGGAGCGGCTCGTGTATACGGTAAGCGCCGGAGTCGCGGTCTTTCCGCTCGACGCGCCCGACGCGGACGCGCTGCTGCTCGCGGCCGACGAGGCGCTCTACCGCGCCAAGCGGGCCGGCCGGCACCGGGTACACGTGGCGGGCGGAGGCGGCGCAGGGCGGGCGCCGGAGGGCGCGGCCCGGCCGGGCGGGGTCGCCGCCACCGACCCCGACCTGGCGCGGCGCCTGCCGGCGCGCGACGGCGTCCTCGTCCTCGGCATGCTGGCGCGCGTGCTGGCGGCAGGCCTCGATCCGACGCGCATGCTCGACGTCGCCCTCGGGCTCTTGCTGGAGGCGACCGGCGCGGAACGCGGCTTCGTGATGGTCAAGGGCGTGGGCGACGGCCTGCGCCCGGCCTCGGCGCGCAACTTCCGCGACGAGGAGATCGCGGCGCCCGGCTTCGAAGTCTCGAGCACGATCGTCGGGCGCGTCTTCCGCACCGGCCGGCCGTTCCGCATCGCGGATCCGGGCGCGGAGGAGAGCCTGCGCGCGCATCGTTCCATCGTGGAGCTGCGGCTCGCGTCCGTGCTGGCAGCGCCGATCACGCTCGGGGAGGAGGTGCTCGGCGTCATCTACCTCGACACGCGCTCGCTGGAGAAGGAGCTGACCGCCGAGGACGAAGCCCTGGTGACGGCCTTCGCGGAGCGCATCGCCGCGCCGGTGGCGGCCTGCTACGCGCACCAGCAGGCGGCCGCGGAGACGACGGCGATCCGGCGCGCGCTCGCCGACAGCCAGGAGGCCGCGGCCACGAAGTACGAGTACAAGAACATCGTGGGCCGCTCGCGCGCCATGCGCGAGCTCTTGAAACTGCTCGACCGGATCACGGATACGGCGTATCCTGTATTGATTTCCGGTGAGGCGGGAACGGGAAAGGAGCTGGTGGCGCGGGCGCTGCACTACAACGGTCCGCGGCGCGAGCGGCCGTTCCTGGTCCAGGACTGCGCGGCGCCGGCGGAGACGCTGCTGGAGAGCGAGCTTTTCGGGCAGGTGCGCGGGGCGTTCGCGGGCGCGCCGGACGAGCAGGGCGGGCTGTTCGCGGCGGCGGCGGGGGGGACGCTCTTTCTCGACGAAGTCGCGAACCTGCCGGCGGGGACGCAGGCCAGGCTGTTGCGGGTGCTGCAGGAAGGGCAGGTGCGGCCGGGGGGCGGGCACACGGGGGCGCCGGTGGACGTGCGGGTGGTGGCGGCGACGCAGCGGGATCTGGCGGCGCTGGTCGCGGAGGGGCGGTTCAGGGAAGACCTGTACTACCGGCTGGGAGTGTTCAAGGTGCAGATGCCGCCGCTGCGCGAGCGGCGCGAGGACATTCCGGCGCTGGTGGGGCGTTTCCTGGCGCGGGCGGCGGAGGAGAGCGGAACGCGCGCGCTCGGGATCGAGCCGGAGGCGCTGAAAGCGCTGGGGAATGCGCGGTGGCCGGGCAATGTGCAGCAGCTCGAGAATGAAGTGCGGCGGCTGGCGGCGCTGAGCGACGGGACGATCCGGCTGGAGGACCTGACGGACGAGTTGCGCGGGACGACGGCGATCCGGGTGGGGCCGGGGCGGGGGGTGGCGGGCGGCGGCGGCAGCGGGAGCGGACCGGCGCTGGTCGCGGGGGAGAGTCTGGAGGAGGCGGAGCAGCGGCTGGTGCGCGAGCTGCTGATGGGGGTGCTCGATGCGAGCGACTGGAACTGCGCGCAGGCGGCGCGCACGCTGCGGATCGGACGCAGCACGCTGTACGAGAAGATGCGCGCGCTGGGGATCAAGCGGCCATAGCGCAGGGGTCAGGGACGAGGGGCCAGGGGGCAGGGACGAGGGATCAGGGGGCATGTGGTGGGGCAGCGCGCGAACCAGACGAGAGGAACGGGATCGATGGCCACCGAACACACGGCATCGCCGCCACGGCTCTCCCCCGCATCCGCCCCGCCGACTTCCCCCTCTCGCTTCGTTCCTCGTCCCTGACCCCTCGTCCCTAGCAGAAGGGCTTGAATTCGATGATCTGCAGGCGGATCTTGCCGCCGGGCGCGAGGTACTCGACCTTGTCTCCGGGTTTCTTCCCGACCAGCGCTTGCGCCAGCGGAGTTGAGAGCCCGACCTTGCCGTTGCGGGGGTCGGACTCGCCTTCGCCGACGATCTGATAATCGTCGATGTCGCCGTGGTCGAGGTCCTTGACCTTGACGCTCGAGCCGAAGGCGATCTTGTCCTTGATGACCTTGGTGCCGTCGATGATCTGGGCGCAGGCGATCTTGGTCTGCAACTCGCCGACCTGCTCATCGAGCATCCAGAGTCCGCGGCGGGCCTCGTCGAATTCGGCGTTCTCGCTGATGTCGCCCTGTTCCCGGGCGTCGCCCAGCGATTTCTCCAGCCGGGGGCGCTCGACGTCGGTGAGGTACTTGAGCTTCTCGCGGAGCTTTTCCAGCCCCTCTTTGGTCATCGGAATGTAGTCCATGTCCGTCCTCGTTACGACTGGGAGGGCCGCTTGCAGCTCGTACCTTGGGCAACAAAAGACCCCCGCCGGGGCTGGCCAGCAGGGGTGGGCTCGACGGCGAAGATTATAGCACGGGCTGCCGAATTGTCAAGGCGACGGGCCAAAGTTCTCTTGCCGACCGCGACTTTTCGACCTATTGTGGGAGCCGAGTTTTCGCACTCTCACAGGAGTTCGCACAATGCGCATCACCCTGGGCATGGCGTCGCTGCTCGCGGGCGCGACGCTGGGCTGGTTGGCGGGACTCGTGGGCGCGCAAGAGGCCGCGGCGCCGGACCGGCTGACCTTTGACTGGCCGGTCCCGGGGCGGGTTGGGGTGCGCGAACGCACCGAGAAGAAGGGCCAGACGGCGCTGACCGCCTACGACCTGGTGATCGAGCGGGCGGCGGACGGGCGGCGGCTGCGGGTCCGCTACGAGAATTTCCGGTTCCTGGAGGTTGGGGGGCAGGATGCGACGCGGCCGGAGGTGCAGGAGCGCATTGCGCAGGCGACGGCGATGGCGGGGGCGCTGCCGGCGTTCTTGATCGCGCCGGGCGGCGGATTCGAGGATGCCGAGGGCATGGAGGAGACCGTGGAGCGGGCGCTCGACGGGCTGCGCCAGGGCGCGGCGAAGGAGATGGAGGAGGAGCGCTGGGCCGCGCTGCGGGAGATGATGACCTCGCCGCAGATGCTGGCGCAAATGAAGTCGAAGGTCGGCGATCACTGGCGGGTGTGGGTCGGGCTGTGGGCGGGTCTGGAGCTGGCGCCGGGCGGGGTGCACGAGGCGATGACGCCGCTGGCGATGCCGGACGGATCGAGTTTGGATGCGGTGGTGCGCATTCGGCACGACGGGGCGGCGGGAGCGGAGGCCCCGGGCGTGGTGCGCCTGAGCGCGGAATCGAGCCTGTGCGGCGAGGCGGCGCGGGCGGCGCTGGGGCGGATGGTGAAGGACCTGGCGGAGCGGATGGGGCGGACGGATGCGCCGCCGCCGGAGGAGATGTTCGAGGACTTCCGACGCGATTTCAAGGCAACGGCGGAAACCGACCCGAAGACGCTGCGGCCGCGGCGGGTGACGACGGAGAGCGTGGCGACGGTGAAGGAGAAGGGGAAGGCGGCGGTCGCGCAGCGCGAGGTGCACGAGTACACGTTTGCGTGGGGCGGGGGGAAGTAGCACGGCAACGCTACTCGCCGCCCCGGGGAGACGGACCTCCCGCGGTGTCAAGCAGCGTGGATCGGCCATCCGGCTCGTTTGTAGTTCCGCCTTCAGAGGCTGTCGTAGAAGGCAGCGATTGGTGGCCCTTCGGTGCAGGCCGGAAGGCCTGCACCACCATTGTCGGAGACCTCTCGAACCATCCTCGAAGGGCTCGATACCCTTGTGGCGCAGGCCTTCCGGCCTGCGCCGCGAGGCCTCCGGCGCCGGAGTCTCGCGGGGGCGGCCGGATCCCCAGAGCGAAGCGTGCCCGCCCGCATCGCACCTTTAAGACAGCCTCTGACGGCGGAACGACGAACGGGCGGGACTGGTGCCCGCCCCGCCTGCCGACAAGGTCGGCGCCGCGGGGCGCCCCCAAGGGGCGCCCCTACAGCAACGCGGACGTACGGTCGTGCGCCCGGGTTGGCAGCGTCACTGCAAGATTACCTGGTGTTCTTGCAGTGAGCAGATCGAGGCCTTCCACGAGGTCGGTCCGGCGCATCACCACCTGCACTTCAGATCATCGAACGGGTCCGGGGCCATCCGTTGTGACCTCGCCGCATCACGGTTCCTGGACTCCGAGCTGACGGCAGATGGCACGGGCGGTGAACTTGGGGATCGCGGAGTGTCGAGGAATCGAGGTGCGCTGGCCGTTCGCCGGATTCTCCCAGATCGAATGGGATCCACCTTCTCGCAGGAATCGGCATCCGTGCGCTTCAAGATGCCTGAGAAGGTCCCGGCGCTTCATGCCGTCGTCTCCAGCGGAATCACCGCGATCCGAGACGAGGCCTGGAGCAGCAGATGGATCGGCTCCTCGATGTCCGCCTGCGGGTCGGTACGGGCGGAATTGGGCGGCGGCAGCGACCGGCCTTCCGCGAGGGCCGTCTCCGCCATGTCCACCAGCGCGCCGGCCAACAGTGCCCGGGCCTCTTCCAGATCCGCGCCACAGGTGATCACGCCCGGAAAATCCAGGACCTCGGCGTGAACGCTTCCCTCGACGTACTTGTACATGGCCCTGTAGGTGAGCATAGAGTCACTCCGCGTGCCTGCTCCGGATGCGTCTTCGACGCGATTCAGTATATCGCAACCCGCTAGGCGGAACAAGTCTGGGGGACTGCCGGGGTGCATGTCCGCTTCTGCGGGACCAGAACGAAACCGCAGAGACACAGGGCGGCGGCGCCGCAGCCAAAGGCAACCCTGAATGGCGCCGGATTGTAGATTGTAGATTGTAGATTTCGGATTGCGGATTGCCGAATGTCGATTGTCGATTCCCCAAGCGACCCCTGGGAGTGCGGGCGTACCCGCCCGTGCCGCCGGGTCTGTGGTGTTGCGTTCCGCGCTGGGAGCCGTCGCTGGAGGCGTGGGGCGGAATGGTCGCGAAAAAACACGATTTCAGAGATTAGTAGCACAGGGGCACAGAGACGACGACGGGAACGAGGAGGAGACCGTTCCGCAATGCCGGACGTGCACCCGGAGTGCCGCTCCGGAATTGTCCGCAGTCTCCCCGACCCTCGCGCCCAAAGGGGGGAGGGGAAGGCGCCGCAGCGGGCGAGGCCGGGTGGAGCCCCTAGGGCGTCGTCGCGAACCGGATCGCCGACCGCTCCCCCGAACACACCGCCTCCGCCAGCGCCCGCACCTCCGGCAGCCGCCGCGCCAGGAAGTCCTCCGCCAGCCGCGCACGCTCCGGCGACAGCCCCGCCTGGTCCCGCAGCACCCGCCCCGCATGCACCGTCGCCAGGATGCGCGTCAGGCGTTCCGCCGAAAGCCGCGCATACGCCACCCCCTCGTGCTCCCCCACCTGCGTCAGCGCCGCGATAAGCGCCTTCCCCCGCTTCCCCGCCGACCACGCGGCCCCAAACTGCGCACGCAGCAGCCGCAGCAGGAGCGAGCCGAACGCCCGCTCCAGCTCCCCCTCCGCCCGCGCCTGCAGCCGCGCGAGCCGCCCGCCCGGCAGCCACCGGCCGATCAGCGCCCGCCCCCACCGCTTGGCAAACCCGCCGAGATCCCCGAACAGCCACTTCAAATTGTCTTTCAGGCACATCAGCGCCTGGATCTGCGACGTGCCCTCGTATAAGGTGAAGATGGTAGAATCGCGGTAGTAGCGCTCGACGTCGTACTCGGTGATCACGCCGTAGCCGCCGTGCATCTGCAGCGCGCGCTTGCACACCTCCATGCACTTCTCGGCGCCCTCGTACTTCAGGAGCGGCGTCAGCTCCCGCCCGTAGCGCGCCAGCCGCTTCGCCTCCCGCTCCAGCTCGACGCGCCGCGCGTCCCCCGCCGGCAGCGTCCCGGCCTCGCACTCCGCCGCGCGCCGCCGGTCCTCGGTCGCCGCCGCCCGGTAGACCAGCGCGCGCAACGCCCGCACCGTCACGTCGATCTCCACCAACTGGTCGGCGATCAGCTCGTGCCGCGCGATCGGCTTGCCCATGGTCACGCGCTCGCGCGCATACGCCAGCGCCGTATTGTACGCCGCCTGCATCAGCCCGACCGACTGCAAGGCCACCCCGACCCGCCCCTCGTTCATGAAACTCACGATCTCCTCCCAGCCCTTGCCCTCAGACCCCAGCAAATACCCGAGCGAGTTCTCGTACTCCAGTTCGCAGGTCGCCGAGCCGTGAATGCAGACCTTGTGCTCGATGCGGGCGATGCGATAGTTGGCCACGACCGCGCCGTCCCGCTCCAGTTTGCGCGGCACCACGAACAGGCTGAGCCCGGCCAGGCCCATCGAGGCCGGATCGGTGCGCGCCACCACCACCGACTGGTCCGCGCCGCCGTTCGTGATGAAGATCTTGCGCCCGGTCAGCCGCCACTCCCCCTCCTTGCGCTCCGCTCGCAGCCGCACATTGCCGACGTCCGAGCCGGCCTCCGACTCCGTGATGCAGATCGCACCGCTCTGCGCCCCGGAAAGCAGCGGCTCCACGAAACGCTTCTTCAACTCCTCGGTGCCGAACCGCAGCATCAACCGCGCCGGCGCCGAATAGAACGAGAACTGCGCCATGGTCGCCGGACACGCGCGAGCCAGCATTTCCAGCATCATGCCGGAGACGACGAAGGGGAAGTTCCAGCCGCCCCAGACGCGCGGCAGGTCCACGCCCAGGATGCCCAGCTCGCACGCCTGCGCCAGATTCGCCTTCATGGCGGGATGGAGCACGACCTCGCCGCCCTCCAGCCGACACTCGGCGGCGTCGATCTCGCGGGCGTGCGGCGCAACCTCGGCGCCGCACCACTTCCCCACCAGGGTCAGGGATTCCTCGTAGGTCGAGACCGCTTCGTCCAGCTTGGCAAACCCGCCCTCCTCCTTGAACTGGTTCTCCAGCCAGGGCACGGTGCGGCCGAAGTCCTCCGCCTGCTTGAACTGGAATTGGAGATCGGCGTTGTCGGTGAAGAAATTCGCGGACCCGCCGGTGGCCGATGCGGGGTGGGTCGAGCCTGGGCTTGAGGCGGCGGAAACGGCGGCGGCGGAAGCGGCGGCGAGGGGGGTGGACGACATGAGGACACTTTCGTGGGATTGTCACATTGTGGGATTGTCACATTTACGCCCCCAACCAGCGGGGCGTACGCGGGCGCGCGCCGACCCGCCCTGCGCGAGGATCACCGACGCGGTAGCATTCGTTGCTTGGCTGATTCGGTCCGACCGTGGCACGCCACGCCGGGGCGGCCACCGGGGGCCGCCCCTACGGCCAATCGGCTCACCGACCCGGGCAGCCGGCTCCGCGGCGTCCGGCTTGGCGCGCGCCGGCCGCGGCAGGAATCCAATGAGACAATGCGACAGTGTGACAATGACACAATCGCATTGTCGACCATTCCCCCGCCTCGCCCCCACCCCTCTGCCCGCCGCGAACTATAGAACCGCTTCCCGTCCCTGGCCATGTCGGCCAGCGACTTGGCCGCGCGGTAGCGCACGCCGAACTTCTTCTCCAGGTGCTCCATCTGCTGCACCGCCTTGGCGGCGCCAAGCGCGTCGAGCCAGCGGAAGGGCCCGCCCAGGAAGGGCGGGAAACCCAGGCCCAGGATCGCCCCGAGATCCCCGTCGCGCGGTGTGGCGATCACGCCCTCCTCCAGGCACAGCGCCGCCTCGTTCGCAAAGGCCAGCCCCAGCCGGTCCTGCACCTCGGTCTCGAAGAAGGGCACCCGCTCCCGCCCGTGCGGCAACAGATCGTACACCGTCAGGTCGATCTGCTTCATCTTCTTGCCGTTCTTGTATACGAAGAACCCCTTACCGTTCTTCCGCCCCAGCCGGCCGGTGTCGTGCACCTTCACCAGCCCCTCCGGGAAGTTCATGCGCTCGCCGAAGGCCGAATGCAGGAACTTGGCGACCTTGACCCCGACGTCGATGCCGACCTCGTCGAGCAGCGTGATCGGCCCGACCGGGAAGCCCCAATGCAGCATCGCATTGTCCAGCACCTCGGCGTCCGCGCCGTCCGCCAGCAGGTAGGCGACTTCGCGGAACATCGCCGCCAGCACGCGACTCGTATAGAAGCCCGGCGCGTCCTTGACGACGATGACCGTCTTGCCGATTTTGCGCCCGTACTCGGCGCAGGTCGCCGTGGTCTGGGCCGACGTCTTCGGCGTGACGATGATTTCCAGGAGCGGCATCTTCGGCACCGGCGAGAAGAAGTGCATGCCGATGAGGTTCTCCGGCCGCCGCGCGTGCGCGCCGATCTCGCCGATCGGCAGGGCCGACGTATTGGAGGCGAAGATGCAGTGGTCGGGGGTGGCGGCTTCGACCTCGGCGACGACCTTCTGCTTGAGCGCGAGATCCTCGAAGACCGCTTCGATCACCATGTCCACGCGCTTGAAGCCGGAGTAGTCGGTGGTGCCGGAGAGCCGGTCCACGCGCTGCGCGGCGTCGGGCCGCGTGAGGATGCCGCGCTTGGCCTGCTCGCGGTAATGGTCGTTCACCGCCTTCAGGCCGCGGCCGACGCTCGGCAGGTCGCGGTCGCGCAGGCGTACGGTAGTTCCCGCATCCGCCGCGACGATGGCGATGCCGGAGCCCATGAAGCCGGCGCCGATCACGCCGAGCTTGGCGATCGGGCGCGGCTTCGGCCCGTCCCCGCCGTCCTTCTTCGAGCCCTGCATGGCGAAGAAGAGCCCGATCAGGTTCTTCGCGACCTTGGCCCCGTCGCCGCCGACCAGCTCGCCGAAGAGCTTGGCTTCGGTCTCGTAACCCATCGGCTGCCCCGCCTCGATGCCGGTCTTGATCGCGTCGAGGGCCTTCAGCGGCGCCGGGTACAGACCGTAGGTCTTCGAGAGGATGCCCTTCTTTGCGAGCTTGTACACCAGCTTGCGGCCCCAGGGGTTCATCTCCAGCATGAGGCGGCGCATGGAGAAGCGCGGGCCGCGGCGCGGACGGATTTCGCCGGAGGCGAGCTTGGCGGCGGCGCGCCGTGCAACGTCGAGCAGGACCTCCTTGGGACAGACCTCGTCGACCAGCCCGAGCTTGAGGGCCTTGCGCGGGTAGACGTTCTTGCCCGCGAGAATGAGGTCGAGCGCCGCCTCCAGCCCGATCAGGCGCGGCATGCGCTGGCAGCCGCCGGCGGCGGGCAGCAGGCCGAGCTTCACTTCCGGCAGCGCCAGCACGGTCTTCGGCGCGTCGGTGGCGATCCGGTAGGCGCAGGCCAGGGCCAGCTCCATGCCGCCGCCCACGCACGTGCCGTTGATCGCGGCGACGATCGGCGCGCGCGAGGCCTCGAAGCGGTCCATCATCTTCTGCGCGCGGCGGCTGAGCGCGGCCGTGGCTTCGGCGCTGGTCTGCGCGGCGATGTCCTCGAGGTCGGCGCCGACGATGTAGCTGTCCGGCTTGCCCGAGTAGAGGACGACCGCCTGCACCGCGGTCTCGCGCTCCAGGCGCGCGAGCAGATCCTCGACCTCGCCGAAGAGCGCGACCGAGAGCTTGTTGGCGGAGTTGGGGACGTCGAAGCAGACGAGGGCGATGCCATCGGCGCCGATGGTGAGTTTGAAGGCGGCGGGGGCGGCTTGGGGCGCCGCAGCGGCGGGGGCGGTGGTGGGTTCGGTGGCGAGAGGTGAGGTCATGGGAGAACACCAGCCTATGGGAGATTGAAGAATGAAGATTGTAGATTGATTCCCGGAGGCGAACGGGGGCGTACCGAACGGATCCGGTGAGGAATGCAACGACTCTCCGTCGATTCACCAGGGCAGGCGCGACCAGGTACGCCCCTTCGGCCCGGGAGAATCAATCTACATTCTTCAATCTACATTCTTCAATTCGTCGGCGCGTGCCCTGCGGCGCCGCGCCTCACATGCGCTTACGCGCGTTCCCGATCACTCGCGCTCGATCACCATGGCGAGCCCCATGGCGCCGCCGGCGCACACGCTGACGAGGCCGTGCTGCGAGCGCCGACGGCCCATCTCATTGAGCAGCGTGGTGAGCATGCGGGCGACGGTGGCGCCGAAGGGATGGCCGATCGCGATCGAGCCGCCGCAGACGTTGAGCCGGTCCGGATCGACCTCGCCGACCGCTTCCGAGCGGCCGAGCTTCTGTTCGGCGAAGGTCCTGGAGGCGAGCGCCTGGGTGGTCGAGAGCACCTGGGCGGCGAACGCCTCGTGCATTTCGATCAGGTCCATGTCGCGCAGCGTGAGGCGCGCGAACTCGAGCGCGCGCGGGATGGCGTAGGCCGGCCCGATCAGGAGCTGGTCCCAGGGCGAGAGTCCGGAGTAGGAGTAGCTCTTGAGGTAGCCGAGCGGCCGATAGCCGAGGGCCTTGGCCTTCTCGTCGCTCATGAGGAGCACGGCGGCGGCGCCGTCGGTGAGGCCGGAGGAATTCGCGGCGGTGATCGTGCCGTAGCGCTTGTCGAAGACCGGGGACAGCTTGGCCATCGACTCGAGCGTGGAATCGCCGCGGATGAAGTTGTCCTCGGTCGCGGGGACGGCGAACTTGGGGGGCGGGAGGACCGGGCAGATCTCGGCGGTGAGGCGGCCGTCCTTGGTCGCGGCGGCGGCGCGCTGGTGGCTGCGCAGGGCGAAATCGTCCTGCGCGGCGCGCGTGATGCCGTTCTCGCGCGCCATCTTCTCGGCGCACTGGCCCATGGTCAGCCCGGGGGAGGGCTCGGCGATCGCGGGCGCCTCGGGCACCAGATCGCGCGGGCGCAGGCCGGCGACGAGCTTGAGCTTGTCGAAGAAGCTCCGCGCCTTGGAGAAGGCGACGAGCTTCTCGCGCAGGCTGCGCGCGACGAGGATCGGCGGATCGGAGAGCATTTCCACGCCCCCGGCGACGACCACGTCCGCGTGGCCGCTGCGAATCGATTCCGCGCCACAGGTGATCGCCTGACCCGACGAGGCGCAAGCGCGATTGACCGTGTAGGAGGGCGCGCGCGCCGGGATGCCGGCGCCGAGCGCGACCTCGCGCGCCACGTTCGGCGTCTTGATCGACGGAATCACCTGACCGAAAACGGTCTCGTCCACCGCTTCGGGGTCGAGTTCGGTCCGATTCAGGAGCTCGAGCACCGGCAGGCGGCCGAGCTGGGCCGGCGACATGTCCTTGAAGTGCGTGCCGGAGCGCGCAAAGGCGGTGCGGCAGCCGGCGACGATCGCCACGCGACGGGGGTCGGTCATCGTTGCATTCCTTGCACAGGAGGTAGTTCTGGGTTCCGCTGCGAGCTGCTCCAGAGTTCGTCGCCCCGCCCCGCCCCGCCCCGCCTCGTCCTCGTCGTCGTCGTCGTCATACTCGTACTCGTACTCGTACTCGTACTCGAACGCCCAGGGTGTTCG
>JACRIP010000383.1 GCA_016220045.1 Planctomycetota bacterium | reverse complement strand
GGCCGGCTGCCCTCGGCGTACTCCCGGCCGGAGACGGATCGAACGGCCCTCTCCGGCCCGCGCGTCGAGGGTTGCCGGGCTGAAGCCCGGCAAACAAACCCGGGCTGAAGCCCGGTACTACAAACCAGGCTATGCGGACGCCAACCGGGCAGTCGCTTCGAAGCCCCGCCCCATCGGAGCGAGTGTACGGTCTCCGGCCGCCGAGTTGTGGGCGACGATCAGCTCCTTCGCCCCCCTCCCTCAAAAAAAATCGGCGCCCGCCCCCGTGTCCGGGAGCGGGCGCCGGTTCGCGTCTCGGTGCCTCTGCGTCTCTGTGGTTCCGTTCGTTTCCCGCCTCCCCCCTTCCCCGCGCTACGCGTCGGCCTTCAGCGCCAGACCCAGGCCCGCGAGCTTCTGCTTGATCTCGTTGAGCGAGGTCAGGCCGAAGTTCTTCACGCCCAGCAGCTCCGCTTCGCTCTTCTGGACGAGATCGCTCACCGCCACCAGGCCGAGCTTCTCCAGGCACTTCTTGCAGCGCGCGGACCACTCGAACTCGGACAACGGCTTGGCCAGGACCTCTTCCTTGCCCGCCATGCCGGGCAGCGCGAAGGGCCGCGGCTTGCCGCCCGCCGCCGCGCCGCCGCCGCTCGCCGCCACCTGGCCGGGCGTGGCCAGCGCCAGCCCGCGCTGCCGCAGCACTTCCTTGATCTCGCGCAGCGAGGTCTCCCCGAAGTTCTTCACCTGCAGCAGTTCCTCCTCGCTCTTCTTGACCAGGTCGCCCAGGCTCTGGACGCTGGTCTTCGCGAGGCAGTTGCGGCTGCGGATCGAAAGCTGCATGTCGCTGATCGGCGTGCCCAGGAGCTGCGTGAGCTTGTGCTCCTTCTTCTTGGCTTCCTCGTCGTAGTACATGTAGAGCGAAGCCTGGGCATCGCGCAGGTAGAGGCGCGCGCGCTCGTGGTTCGGGTAGGTCTCGAGGATCGCCTCGTAGCACTCGGTCGCCTGCTCGTACTCGCCGCGGTCCTCGTAGGAGAGGCCGAGGTTGATGAGCGCGCTCACGTAGGGCGGCCGGGCCTGGCGCAGCCGCTCGTAGAGCGCGAGCGACTCCTCCTCGTGCCCGCGCAGGTCGAGATTGTAGGCGCGGCGGAACAGCGTCTTGTCGTGGTCCGGGTCCTTGACCAGCGCCTTCGTGTACTCGACTTCCGCCTCGTCGTAACGGCCGAGCATGTCGTACGCAAAGCCCATCGTGTAGTGATAGTCGGCGCGTCCGTCGAATTCCTTCTTGCCCTTGGCGAGCTCGGCGAGGGCGGCGTCGAGCTTGCCGAGCTTGATGCGGACTTCGGCGAGGTAGATGTGAGGCAAGAGCGCGCCGGCTTCCGCGTCGCGCACCTTGGTGAGCAGGTCCTCGGCTTCTTCGTAGTCGCCCATTTCCATGTGCGCCAGGGCGAGGAAGAACTGGCCTTCGCGGGTCAGGCGGCACTTTTCGAGCGCCTCGATCGCCGCTTCGGCGCGACCCAGGATCCACAGGGCGACGCCGGAGCGCACGTCCCGCTTGTTCTCGGTCGACAGCGCCTTGATCACCTTGTCCAGGCTCTTTTCCAGCTCGATCCGGTTCTCCAGCGACGCGTAGACGTGCTTGCGCACGCCGAAGAGCTCGTCGAGCGAGGCCTCTTCCTTTTCGAGCACGGCGCGCAGGTTGACGACGGGAGCGGCGACGGCTTCCTCGGGCATTTCCCTCATTCCTCCACGGCTGGGGCGCGGCGGTCTAGACGCGGATGATCGTCAGCTTGCCTTCGCGGCTCGCCTGGATCAGCGCTTCCACCAGCGCCGGGTCGAATTGCGTGTTGACGTTCTTCGCCAGTTCTTCCATCGCGAATTCCAGCGGACGCGCCGACCGGTAGGGGCGATCCGAGGTCATCGCATCGAGCGAATCCGCGACGCAGATGATGCGCGACGCGAGCGGGATCAGGTCGCCCTTCAGGCCGTCCGGGTACCCGCCCCCGTCGTAGCGTTCATGATGCGAACGGATCTTGTGCGACAGAGTTTTGGAGATCTTCTCGACGATGTTGAACCCGATCGTCGGGTGCATGCGGATCGTCTGCAGCTCTTTCGTCGTCAGCCGACCGGGCTTGCCGAGCAGCGTGTCCTTGATCACGACCTTGCCGATGTCGTGGAGCAGCGCGCAGAGCCGCAGCTCCTCGAGCTGCCCCTTCGGCAGGCCCAGCGAATCCGCGATCACCAGGGAGTACTTCATCACGCGGATCGAGTGGCCGTGGGTATAGCGGTCCTTCTCTTCCAGGAACCGGATGCAGACCTCGGCGAGGCGCGCGAAGCCGTCGTCCGTCGAGCGCGGGATCGCGAGGCCGGCGATGTTCGCCAGCGGCGTGAGCTCGCCGACCGCGCTCGGGCCGAAGCCCGCGCCGTCGTGGCGCACCACTTCGAGCACGCCGACAAACGTATCGAACGCGATCAGCGGGAGCGCCAGGACCGAGACGCTCGCGGGCGAATCGCCGCGCGGATGCCATTCCTCGAGGAAGCGCGCATCCTGCGCCGCCTGCTGCAGCACCAGCGGCAACGCGTGCTCGGCGACCCAGCCGGCGATGCCGCGGCCGACGCGCATGCGCTTTTCCGGGGACTGGCAGCCGTTCTTGCTGATGAAGGCGCCGGAGTAGAGCTCGTCGGTCTCGCGCTCCGCCAGGTAGATCACGCAGTGGTCGGAGCCGGTGAAGCGCAGGATGTTCTCCGCGACCTTCGCCACGCAGCCGTCCACGGAGTGCTTATCCAGCGTGGACAGGAGCTGAGTGACCAGATCCTGGAGGGATTCCATGGGGTGGCTGCTCCCGGAGGAATCTGCGGGCACACGCGCCCCGCCGCCGGCCGACCGGCAGCGGTCACCCTCCCCTCGCGACCAGGCGAACGGAACACTATAGCTGAATTGGGCCTGCGCTGTCAACCTCTTTTGCCGCGCGGATCAAGGGAATCCCGCAGCCCGTCGCCGAGCAGGTTGAAGCCCAGGACGGTGAGGCTGACCGCGGCCCCGGGCGCGATCACGGTCCAGGGCGCCTCGCGGAAGAGCGCCCGGTTCTCGGCGAGCATTGTGCCCCATTCGGGCGTGCCGGCCTCGATGCCGAGGCCGACGAAACCGAGGGCGGCGGCCTCCAGGATGGCGGTGCCGATGCCCAGCGTCGCGAGCACGAGGATCGGGGAGAGGCAGTTGGGCAGGAGCACGCGGAAGAGCAGGTGGCCGGAGGAGGCGCCGAGCGCGCGGCTGGCGGCCACGAACTCCATTTCGCGCAGGCTCAGCGTCTCGGCCCGGACCTGGCGGACGTAGGCCGGGAGGTTGACCGCGGCGACGGCGAGGGCGAGGTTGGCGGTGCTCGGACCGAGCACGAAGATGAGCGCCATGGCCAGGAGGATGCCGGGGAACGCCAGCACGACGTCCACGGCGCGCGAGATCAGGAGATCAGGGATTCCCCCGAAATACCCGGCGATCAGCCCGAGGGGCACGCCCGCGAGGACGGCGAGCGCGACCGAAAGCACGCCGATCGAGAGGGAGATGCGCGCGCCGGCGACCACGCGGCTGAGCATGTCGCGGCCCAGGTCGTCGGTGCCGAACCAGCGGCCGGCGGCGGGCGCGAGGCGGGCGGCGTCCCCCGACACCTTGCCGGGCGGGTGCGGCGCCAGGCGCAGGTCGGCGGCGGCGATCGCGAGAAAGAGCACGACCACGGCCAGCCCGATCAGGCCGGAAGGCGAGCGGCGGAAGGCGCGGAGGGTACGACGGTCCATACGACTCGACGCGAAGCTAGGTGGTTTAGAGAGGACGGGTTGGGGGTTCGAGGCGAAGGGTTTGGGAGTTTGAGGTTTGGCGGTTTGGAGATTCTGGGGTCCGCGCTACCGGTGTCAGGGGGCGGCTGCTTTGGGCATCGAAGGACCTCGATCGAGTCCGGGGCCCGGGAACGTGGAGAGCTCGGAGGTACGGCAAATGCCCCAGCCAACTCCAAACTCCTAAACCTCCAAACCTCTAAACCAGTCCCGGGTTCCCCCCGACGTGTCGGAACTACCAAACCTGCGGCTTTGCTCACCCCAGCCGGATGCGCGGATCCGCGACGGCGTAGAGGCAGTCCACCGTGAGATTGATCAGGACGAAGACCGTGGCGATAACGAGAATGCCGCCCTGGAGGGCGATCACGTCGCGGCGCGCGATCGCATCCACCACGTAGCTGCCGATGCCGGGCCAGCCGAAGACGGTCTCGGTCAACACCGCGCCGGCGAGCAGGGACCCGAATTGCAGGCCGACCGTCGTGAGCACCGGGATGAGCGCGTTGCGCAGCGCGTGGCGCAGCACGACCACCTGCTCCGCCAGACCCTTGGCGCGCGCCGTGCGGACGAAGTCCTTGCCGAGGACCTCGAGCAGGGCGGCGCGCGTCATGCGCGCGATGATCGCCATCGGGATCGTGCCCAGGGCGCACGCGGGCAGGACGAGGTGGGCGAGTCCGTCGCGCAGCATGTCCCAGCGGCGGGCGAGCAGCGCGTCGAGCAGCACGAACTGGGTCGGAAGCTCGTAGAGCGCGGCGGGGTCGGTGCGTCCGCCCCCGGGGAAAATGCGCCCGAAGGCCATGAGCAGCAGCATGCCGAGAAAGAAGACGGGCACCGATACGCCGGCGAGCGCGCCGATCATGGTGACCTGGTCCCACCAGCGGCCGCGGCGCACGGCCGCCAGGACGCCGGCGCCGACGCCGATCAGCGTCGCCAGCAGCATCGCCGCGGTCGCCAGCTCGATCGTCGCCGGCATCGTGCGCCGCAGCTCCGAGCCCACCGGCTGCCGCGTGCGCCACGAGCGGCCGAGGTCCCCTTCCAGCACCGCCTTGCGCAGGTACTCCACGAACTGCAGCGCGAGCGGGCGGTCCAGGCCGAACTGCTTGCGCACCTTCTCGACGTCGCGCGCCGTCGCCTTCTCCCCGGCGATCGCCTGAGCCGGGTCCCCGGGCATCAGGTGCACGAGCAGAAAGCACAGGAGCGCGACCGCCAGGAGCGTGGGCACGGCCACCGCCAGGCGGCGAATCACGTAGGAGAGCATGGATCGACCCTGAATGGGACGCGGTACCCCCTCGACTCGCCGCGCAAGTAAAGCCGCACGCGGCCTCCCTTGTCAACCTTGCCGTCCGCGGCATTCTCTTTCTTCCGCTTCCCGCCTCTGGTATCCTGCCCGGCCGTGGGCCGCGCGCCTCCCCCTTCCTCCTCCCCCGACCCCGTCCAGGCTCCCCAACTCCATGATCATCCGCATCCGCGAACTGCGGCCGGAGCTTGTCCTCGGGCTCCTGGTCTTCGCCTGCCACGCCTACTTCTTCAACGGCGGGCTCGACAACCAGAGGTCGCGCTACGCGCCCATTTTCGCCTTCGTCGAGCCCGGCACGCCCGACACCCACTCCTGCCGCATCAACCGCTTCCTCCATGGCCGCGCCGCCGACCGCCGCATGGATACCGTGGATTGGGCGCTCTCCCGCGGCGAGTACTATTCCAACAAGGCGCCGGGTACCACCCTGCTCGGGATTCCACCCTACCTAGCCCTGCACGCCCTCGAAGTCGCCGTCGATCTCGATCCGACCTCGGTCCAGACCACGGTGGTCAATTCCTACCTCCTCAACCTCTGCATCTCCGTTTTCTGGACCGCCGTGGCCACCGTCTGCCTCTACCGCTTCTTGCGCGACCGCTTCGCCGCGCCCTCCTCTCCCCTGGCGCCCGCGGCCGCCGCCGCGCGCGACGCCCACCGCGATGCCCTGTTCATCGCCCTGATCTACGCCTTCGGCACGCTGGTCTTCCCTTTCGATACCCAGCTCTGGGGGCATCCGACGGCCGCGGCCTTCCTGCTCCTCGCGTTCACGCGCCTGTTCAAGCCCGCCGCCGGAGCCGTCTTCCTCGCCGGATTCTACGCCGGCATGGCGCTCATGACCGAGTATCCCGCCGGCATCGCGCTGCCCGCCTTCGGCTGCGCGCTCCTGCTCGGCGGGGATCGCCTGCGGCGCAGCGCGTGGTTTGCCGCCGGCCTCCTGCCCCCGGTGGCGGCGCTCATGGCCTACCAGTGGGTCTGTTTCGGCAGCCCCTGGACCACCGCCACCGTCGCGTCCCTGTCCAACCCCGCCTTCACCGACCTGACGCTGCGCTTCGGATTGTTCGGCGCGTTCTCGCCGCAGAACTTCTGGGACCTGCTGTTTTCACCGCATCGCGGGCACATCCTCTACATGCCGGTGCTGCTCGCCGCGGCGGCGGCCGTGCCCCGCATGCGCCGGGAGCGCGGGCGCGACTACCTCGCCGCCTGCCTCCTCACCCTGGGCGGCAACCTGGTGGCGATTTCCTGCTTTCTCTGCTGGCACGGCGGCTGGACCTCCGGCTCGCGCTACCTGATCTTCTCCCTGCCCTTCTGGTGCCTGCTCTTGCCGCGCTTTTCGGCGCTCGGCCCCCGCGCCCGCGTCGCCTACGCGCTCATCGCGCTGCTCGCGCTCGCCAACATGCTCGCCGTCGCGGCGGTCACGCCGATGGCGCCGGAGAGCGACCCGAACCCGCTCTACGGCTCGCTGATCTACGGCCGCTTCTTTCGCGGCGAGTTCCCCGACCAGATGAATGCCTTGCGCATCGAGGACCCCCAGACGCACGAGGCGCTGCTTTCGAACGTCTTCAACTGGGGCTGGGTGCTCACCGGCCGGCCCGGGCTCTACTCCCTGCTCCCCTACGCGGCGCTCTTTGCGCTCGGCGTGGCGGCGGCGTGGCGGCCGCCCGTCCGGCGCGCCCCGCAACCGGCGCCGCCCTCCACTCCGTGACTTGCTTGCAAATCGCCGCGCGCGCCCTATAATCCCGCCATGCGCCGGACCACCATCGTCGCCACGCTCGGACCCGCCTCCCGCTCCCCGGAAATGATCGCCCGCCTGATCGCCGCCGGCGTGGACGTCTTCCGCCTCAATTTCTCCCACGGCGACCACGCGTCCCACGCGGCGGTCTTTAGCGCCGTGCGCGCCGCCTCCGTCGCCGCCGGGCGCGCCGTGGCGATCCTGCAGGACCTCCAGGGCCCGAAGATCCGCATCGGGACGCTCGCGGGCGGCGGCCCGGTCGAACTCGTCGCCGGCCGGCCGTTCGTCATCACCGCGCGCGAGCTCGCGGGCGACGCCGAGCGCGTCTCCACCACCTACGCCGCCCTGCCGCACGACGTCCGGGTCGGCGACCTCCTGCTGCTCGACGACGGACTCCTGCGCGTGCGCGTCACCGGGAAGGACGCCGGCGAGGTGCGCTGCGAGGTCGTCGTGGGCGGCCCGCTGGGCGAACACAAGGGCATCAACCTCCCCGGTGTTCCCCTGAGCACCCCCTCGCTCACGCCGAAGGACCGCGAGGACGTGGCGGCCGGCCTCGCCTGGGGCGTGGACTACGTTGCGCTTTCCTTCGTGCGCCGCCCCGAGGACGTGCTGGAGCTCAAGGAGCTGATCCGGCGGGCGGGGCAAAGCGTGCCGGTGATCGCGAAGATCGAGAAGCCGGAGGCGATCGACCGGCTCGAGGCGATCGTGGACGCGGCGGACGCGCTCATGGTCGCGCGCGGCGACCTCGGGGTCGAGGTCAGCGTCGAGCAGGTGCCGGTGCTGCAGAAGCGGATCATCGCGGCCGCCAATCGCCGCGCCAAGCCGGTAATCACCGCCACGCAGATGCTCGAGTCCATGGTCGCGAATCCCCTGCCCACGCGCGCGGAGGCGACCGACGTCGCGAACGCCATTCTCGACGGCACCGATGCGGTCATGCTCTCGGGCGAGACGGCACGCGGCAAGTATCCGGTAGAGACCGTACTGCAGATGGCGCGCATCGCGGAGGCGACCGAGACCGCGCTCTATCCATTCGAGCGTCCGCTGTCGACGACGGTGGCGAGCGCCGATCCCGATGCCGAGGCGCTGGTGGACGCGGCCTGCTACGCGGGGCGCGAGCTCAAGCCGGCCGCCTTCGCCGTCTTCACGCAGACCGGCGCCACCGCCTGCCTGCTCTCGCAGCAGCGGCCGGCGGCGCCGATCCTGGCCTTCACGCCCGATCCCGCGACCTACCGCCGCATGGCGCTCTACTGGGGCGTCACGCCGCGGCTCGTCTCCGGAGTCTCGGGGTTGACGGGCCTGGTGGCCGAGGCCGAGCGTACGGCGCTCGCCCTGGGCTGGGCGCGCCCGGGCGACCGCCTCACGGTGATCGGCGGCGCCACCGGCCCGGCCGAGACCTCCACCCTGCTCAAGCTGCACCGCATCGCCGCGCCCGCTCCGGTGGGCGCCCGATGAGGCGGCGCGGCGCGGCGGCGCGCCTGGTGGCGGCGCTCCTCTTCTTCGGACCGGCCTGCGGCGCCCTGCCGGGGCCCGTACGCGCCGCGGACACGCCGCCCCAGCCGCCGCGCGCTCCGGTCGCCGCGCCGGCGCTGGCGGCAAAGGTGCCGGACCTCGACGCGCGCCGTGCGTCACCCGACGCAACCGTGCGGCAGGCGCTCGCCGACGAGCTGGGCGCGCTCGGCGACCCGGCCGCCTTTCCGCTCCTGGCCCACTTGCTCGGCGACCCGGTCCCGGCGGTGCGCGCGGCGGCGATCACCGCCCTCCAGCTCCATCCCGACGGGCCGGCGGCAGCGCGCGCCGAACTCCTCGCCCGCCTTGCCGATCCCGACCCCGACGTCGCGCGGCGCGCGCTCGAAACGCTGGCCCCGCTCCGCTCCCCCGAGGTCGCGCGCGCCGCCGTGCCGCTGCTCGCGCACGCCGATCCGAACCTGCGCGACGCCGCCGCGCGCGTCATCGGATCAGGGAAAGACCCGAAACAG
>JACRIP010000389.1 GCA_016220045.1 Planctomycetota bacterium | reverse complement strand
ATTGGCGCTGCACCGGCGTGGGCAAGAGGCGTCCGCGCGGCGCCTGCAACGCATCTCGCGCTGGGTCTTCCCCCTCGCCTTCGTGCTGCCGATCGCCTACGTCTTCGCCGCGATGCTCATGCGGTGAAATACGTAGGACGGGGCGCCGCCGCAGCGGGCGGCGATCCGTACCCTGGCCGCCGGCCGGCCGCGCGGGTCACCGTGTCCCCGCCGGGTCGCCGGATTCGGGCGCCGCCGCCGCGCCTCCCGGGGTCCGCCGCTCGACGGTGCACTCGCCGATCCGCAGCAGCCGCGCGGCGCCGTCGGGTGCGCGCAGGCGTACGACCGCGACCGCCGGCTTGCCCGCCGGCCACCCCGGCCCGCCGCGCAGCGCCCGCTCCGCGCCCGCCCCTGCCGCGAACTCCCCGCTCCAGACCTCGGCGTCGCGCAGCAGCCAGAGCCGGTCCGCGGTCAGCGCCGCCGGCAGCTCCCGGCCGCCCTCGGCGCGCAGCGTCACGCGCGCGTGGATCGAGCTTCCTTCGGGCGGCGAGGTCTGCGTCCCTTCGCGCCACAGCGCCGCTTCGGCGCGCACCCGGAGGTCGCCCACCGCCGCTTCGGTCGGCGCCGCACGCAGGAGTTCGCCGTAGGCGGTCGGGGACTCTTCGAGGTGTCCGAAGCTGCCCCGGTAGGCGTGGTAGGTGCCGGTGGGCGCATCGTACTCGCGCAGGAGCAGCAGGAAGCGCGTCCCGGGGGTCGGCATCCGCTCTTGCGCAAAGCTCCAGCCGGGCGGGGCCAGGCACGCCGAGCCGTCGTGGAAACCGTAGCCGACCGCAAGTTCGCCGGTCAGCGGCGCACCCTGTAGCACCTCCACGACCCGGTAGAGCGCGACGACGCCGCCGAAGTAGTCCGGCGGCTGTGCGGGCTCGCGGTAGCCGGTGTACTCGGCGGACACGACCCAGGTGGAGAGCGAGAGCCCTTCCGCGACGGTGGCGGCGGGCATGGGCTTGGCGAGGGCGGCGGTCAGGGTGGCCAGCAGGAGCGCCGCGGCGGTCAGGACGGCAGTGGTTCGGCTCATTCCATCCTCCAGGGGGAGTCAGGCCAGGGGGGATTTCGGATTTCGGATTTCGCCCGCTGGGTGAGAAGACCGTGCCGGCCGGAGCCAATCCGCAATCCGAATTCCGCAATCCGCGATCGCCCCGATTGTAGGTCCGCCGCAGGCCGTTGGTCAAGCGCCCAGGGTGCATGTCCGTACGTGCACCTAGCCGCACCCTCGTTCTCCTGACCTGGCCGTAGGGGCGCGTCGCGACGCGCCCCTACGCGAACTGCGCTGCTACGGACATGCACCACCGGAACCTTGACCGTTCCCCGCGGTCGGGGTACCCTGCAACGGCCCCGAGACGCGGGCGGCCATCGTCCGCGCCGGGCCTCCGCTCCCTCCTCCCGCGAGGACCCGCCCATGCCCGCCTCTTCCCTGACGCCCACCACGAACGCCCCGACGCCTGCCGCCATCCCCTCGGGCCTGGACCTGACGAACCGCCTGGGCGAGGGCGAGCGCACCGACGCCTCGCTCTCCGAGCTCGCACGCGGCGCCGTCGGCTCCGAGATCCTCAAGATCGCCGCCGAGATCCGCGCCCTGCGCGCGGCCGGCGCCTCGGTGTGCAACCTGACCGTCGGCGATTTCGAGCCCGCCCTCTTTCCCATCCCGCCCTCGCTGCTCGAGGGGGTGCGCAAGGCGCTGGCCGACGGCCACACGAACTACCCGCCCTCGGACGGCGTGCTGGCCCTGCGCGAGGCCGTGGTCCGCTACTATCAGCGCGAGCTGGGACTGCGCTACCCGGTCGATTCCGTCCTCATCGCCGGCGGCGCCCGGCCCCTGCTCTACGGCGCGTACCGTACCCTGCTCGACCCCGGCGACGTCGCGCTCTATCCCGTGCCTTCCTGGAACAACAACCACTACGCCTACCTCGCCGCCGCGCGCGGCGTGCCGCTTCCGGTCCATGCGGACTCGAACTTCTTTCCCACGGTCGAGCAGTTGCGCCCGCATCTCGGCGGCGCGCGCCTCCTGCTCCTGAACTCGCCGCTCAACCCGACCGGCACGGTGATCGATCCGGCGGCACTGGCGGCGATCGCGCGCGCGGTGGTCGAGGAGAACGCCCGGCGCGCCGCCGCCGGTCGCAAGTCCCTGTGGCTGGTCTACGATCAGGTGTACTGGCAGCTCACGCACGGCAGCGTGCGGCATACCACTCCGGTCGCGCTGGTGCCGGAGGTCGCGCCCTACACGGTGATGCTCGACGCGGCCTCCAAGAGTTTCGCGGCCACGGGGCTGCGCGTGGGGTGGGCGGTGATGCCGCCCGCCGTGCGGCGGAAGATGGCGGACATCCTCGGCCACGTCGGCGCCTGGGCGCCCAAGGCGGAGCAGGTGGCGGTGGCCGCGCTGCTTGACGACCCGGTGACCATTCGCGCGCACCATGAGCGCATGATCGGCGGCGTGCGCGAGCGCCTCGCCGTGCTCGCCGAGGGCTTCGCCGCGATGCGCCGCGACGGGTATCCGGTGGATGCCCTAGCTCCCCAGGGGGCGATCTACCTGTCCGCCCGGGTCAGCCTGCCGGGCCGGAAGAACGAGGACGTGCGCAAGTGGCTGCTCCAGCAGGCGGGCTTTGCGGCGGTGCCGTTCCAGGCGTTCGGGCTGTACGAGGAAACCGGGTGGTTCCGGCTCTCGGTCGGCGCGGTTTCGCTCGACGATCTGCGCGCGATCTTCCCGCGCTTGCGCGCCGTGCTGCCGCGGGCGTAGGGTCGGAGGGTCGGAGGGTCGGAGGGGGCGGCGCGCAGCGGCGAACCCGAGTTCGCTGGGCAGAGCGACGGAACCACAGAGGCACAGAGGCACAGAGAACGACGACGACGACGGCGAAGGCGGAGAGATCAGGAGCGCCCCGCGGGGCGCTCCTGATCTCTCCGCCTT
>JACRIP010000380.1 GCA_016220045.1 Planctomycetota bacterium | reverse complement strand
CTACGGTTTTGGCGTAGACAGGACACTAGTGTCCCGTCAACGTCGTTGCTTGGGGTCGTTCGATTCGTGGCCCCTCGGGGCGCCTCACGAGGCGCCCCTACGCGGACCGGAAGATTCGAGGTTGACAGGACACTAGTCCTCGCCCAGCAGCTTCGCCATCCGGATTTCCGGCAGGACGTACTCCTCGATCGCCATCCCCTTGCCCTGCACTTCCTGGAGCCGCCGCCACGCGCGCGTGACCAGGCGCTCCTGCTCCGCCACCTCGGCCGCTTCCCGGCGTCGTTTGTCGGTCGCCGGGTGGTCGTCCACGACCGGCGGCGCGAACTCCGGGTCCACTACGTACTGGGCCAGCGCCGGGTCGCAGCGCAGATGGTGATCCGGCGTATTCCCGAGTCGCGTCACCTCCACCCGGCCGAGCACGAACTCCAGGTACAACCAGGAGTCCTCGAGGGTCTCCACCTGCGTGCCGCAGACCGTGCAGTGGTACCCGTGGTCGCACTTCATTTTTCGGGCGCCTCCAGGCGCGCGAGCAGCGCCGCGGCGTCGCGCCGCCAGGCGGCCTGCTCGGCGGATCGACCGGGGACCGCGGGCGCGGCGACCGCCGCCTGCAGGTGCTCCGCCGCCGCCGCGCGCTCGCCCGCCTCCACCTCCGCCTCGCCCAGGTAGCGCAGGTTCTCGGCGTCACCGGGGAAGAGCTCCGCGGCCCGCCGCAGCTCCTTGAGCGCCCGGCGCGACGAGCCCACCCCCGACGGCGGACCCGGCGCCCGCGTATACAGGATTCCAAGTAGACGATGCGCGCCCGCGCGATCGAAGCGTTCGTCCGCGGCGACCGCGGCGGTCAGGTTCTGCACCATCCGCCGCATCGCGTCCACGCCGTAGGTGTGGTCGGCGTCCGCCAGCAGCCCGGTGCACATCGCGTGATAATAGAGCGCCTCGGCCCCCGCCGGGCGGACGGCGAGCGCGGAGTTCGCATACTTGATCCCTTCGAGGGCGAGCTCCTTCTGGCGCGGGCGCCCGCGCTCGGCGTCGGCCAGCCAGGCGGCCGCGCGCGCCGTTTACCAGGCGAGCTCGTAGTCGCCGGCGCGCGCGCGGGCGGCGCGGGCCAGGGCGGCGAAGGCCGTGTCCATCGCGGCGCGTTCGCGCGGATCGCGCCCGTAGGACTCCCGCCCGGCCGCCGCCAGGGCGTCGATCTCGGCCGGGGCAAGGTCGGTCTCGCCCGCGCCGGCGCGGTCGCGCGGAATGAAGGAGCAGCCGGCGGCGCCGAGCGCGACCGCGGCGGCGAACAAGCTCAGGAAGAGCGCGCGGGTGCAGGCACTCATCGCCGCTCGCCCTCGTCCGGGTGGTAAAGCTTGCGCGCGCGCGCCCACAGCGCCTCGTCCACCGGCCCGAACCCGTCGGTCTGGAGATTGCGGCAGATGCGCTTGCCCTCCTCGTCCGCGCGCATGCCCCCGAGCGCCGCGCGGAGCGCCGTCTCCGTTTCCGCGGGGAGGTTGGCGGCGAACCCGACCACCACGTCGGGCGGCAGCTCCTGCGACTCGAAGAGGACCTCCAGCTTGGGCCAGGAGAGCTCGTCGGCGCGGAAGAAATCGGCGCCGGCCGCGTCGAGCAGCACGGCGGCGTCCTTCGCCTCGTCGTCCTCGATCACCGCGTAGACCGCGTCGGCGAGGTTCGTCACCGCCTCCAGCGTGACCGCGCCGGCCGCGTCCTCGAAGATCGCGCGGCGCACGTAATCGGCTTCCCTGGTGAGCAGGGTCATCACCCGGGCCTTCCAGAACCCGGCGGGCTTGCCGGCGGCGGCGCCCTTGCGGGTGACGACGACGAAGCGCTCGGCGGCGCGGCCGTTGCGGCGGGTCTGGAGGAGCGGCTTGAGCCCGAGCGCGGCGCCGTGGTCGAGCAGGAAGGCGGGCGTCACGATGCCCCAGGCAAAGCGGCGGGCGGCGACCGCGGCGAGGGCGGCGGCGGGCTCGGCGGTGATCGTGCCGTGAACCGGGCCGGGGTCGGCGCCCCCGCCGGCGCGTACCCGTGCGCTCAGGTAGTCGCCCCATTGAGTCAGGAACCCGCCCGCTTTCGCCGGGTCGGCGCCGGGCTCGCCGGTCTTGAGCACCAGGAAATCGAGTGCGCCGGCGCGCGCCGGGCTCTCGTCGGCCGCGGCGCCGGCCAGCAGGACGGACAGGAAGAGCGCGGACAGGAGCGCCGGGGTCGGGCGTGCGCCCCCCGCCGGGGTCCGGGTGCCGTGCAACATGGATTCCTCGCTACAGTGTCAACCCGAGCCTGCGGCCGACCGCGATCAGCGCGGGAACGAAGAGCAGGGAGACGACCAGCAGGATCGCCGACCCGACGGTGAGCAGCGTCCCGAGCCCGGCGAGCCCGACGTGCTGCGCCGTGAAGAGCGTGCCGAAGCCGAGAATCGTGGTCAGGGAGCTCAGGGTGACGCCGCGGTAGGTGCCGCGCACCGTGGCCGCGTCGGCGGCGCCGGAGTAGGCATGGACCAGATGCACGCCGATGTCGACGCCGGACCCGATGAGGATCGGCACGGCGAAGAAGTTCGCAAAATTGAACGGCATGCCGAGCGCGCGCATTCCGCCCAGGAGGAGTGCGATGCCGAGCGCCAGCGGACTGGCCGCTACCAGGGTGCGCCCGAGCGAGCGGAAGTTGCCGTACAGCAGGAGCAGGATCGCGATCGTGCTCAAGAGCACCGTCTGCGCGAACGCGCGGACGAAGAGCTTGTGGCTTTCGTAGATCTGGATCGGCGCGCCCACCGCCGTCGCGTCCACGCCGCGCACGGCGCGCGCGAACTCCTCCATCTCCGCGAACTCCCAGACGTTCTTGGCGGGATAGACGAGGAGGGCGAGCCGGCCGTCGGTCCCGACGAAGCGGCGTTCCAGCTCGGGCGGGAGGGCGCCGAGCTTCACCTCCCCCGGGCGGAGCAGGCCGCGGAGCGTGGCGAAGCGTTCGCGCAGACAGGCGAGGAACTCCGCCTCGAAGGCCTCGAGCCGCGCCTGGAGCCGGGCGGGATCTACGGACTCGGCCGTAGTCAGCAGGCGGCCGAGGGCGGCGGCGACGGGCGCCAGGAAGCGCTCGGCGCGCTCGTCGCGGGCGATGTAGCTGCGCAGCACCTGGCGCAGGCCGGCGACCTCGCGCTTGAAGGAGGGCAGCCGCAGCGCGGCGGCGGGCGCGATGTCAAGGTTCCCAACCTCGGCGGCCAGGCCGGTGAGCAGGGCGCGCTTGACCTCCTCGTCCTCCGGAAAGAGCGCGTCCGTGGCTTGAACGACGCCGGCGCAGGCGCGATAGCGCGTGCGCAGGGCCTCGAGTTCGGCGCGGTCGCGCACCAGGCTGGCGCAGAAGCTCGAGCGGTTCTCGGAGCGGATCAGGCGCCACTCCCAGGCCACCGATTCCATCGCGGGCGATTGGAGGTGGAGCAGGTTGTAGTCGAATTCGACCCGGCGGCCCCACCACCCGGCCGCGAGCGAGCAGAGGAGCACGGCGAGGCCGACCGGGAGCGCGGCGCGCGGAATGCCGCCGAAGGGGTGCGCGGGCGGGCACGCCGGCGCGGGCGGGGCGGGCGCGGCCGCGGCGGCCGCGGCG
>JACRIP010000392.1 GCA_016220045.1 Planctomycetota bacterium | reverse complement strand
GAGCTCAACCCCGACAGCCTGATCCGCACCAACCCCTCCTTCGAGGAGTACAAGCGCGAGAGCGAAGAGATCTTCCCCGGCTGGGCGGTGCGCGGCGACCCCGGCGAACTCTACCGCGCCAATCTGAAGGGGGCGCACCAGGGCCAGGCCTGCCTGGAGCTGGAGGCGCTCGCGCCCTCGGGCCGGCCGAGCCGCTTCATGCGCGCGGTCTATCGCGAGGATCTGCCGGTCGAGCGCGGAACCGTTTATAAGGTATCCGCCTGGGTGCGCACGGCGGCCTCGCTCGGCGCGGCGGGCCTTGAGATCGAGTGGATCGGCGCCGCCGGCAAGCCGATCGGCCGCGCCTGGAGCGACCTCTACGCGGGCGATACCGCCTGGACCGAGATCGCCTTCCCCTGCGTCGCCCCCGACGGCGCCGCCTCCCTGCGCCTCGCCTGCGTCGGCCTCGGGGCCTTCGGCAAGGCCTGGTTCGACGACGTCCAGGTTCTCGCCGCGCCGCCCGACGACTCCGTCCGCCCCTTCCGCCTCAAGGCCAAAACCGCCGCCGCGGAGTTCGGCGCGCGCGGGTCCCTCGCCCTCTACTCCGGCGATCACCGGATGCTGTCCGGGGGCGAACTGCGGCTCTGGACGGCGGGGGGGCGGGTGGTGCGGCAGGCGCTGGCGCTGGGCGAGGCGGGCTACCCCAAACGCTCGGCCGGCGCGTACGGCTGGAAGGCGCGGCTGCACGACCTGGCGGCGGGGCGCGGCGTGGACCTCAGCCAGGACGCGGTGCTGGCGGAGAAGGGCGTGACCCTTTCCTACCGCCTGAAAGTGCCCAAGACGCTGGAGGCCGAACAGCTCCAGCTCGTCTTCGTGTTCGCCCCGGGCGCGCTCAGCGACGGCCTGTCGCTGCGCCGCCGGGACAAGACCGTCGTCGAGCACGCGGCCTTCCCGCAGACCGACGAAATCACGGCGGTGACCTTGGGCGGGAGCGAGCACCCGCTGGCGCTCACTTTCGAGTCGCCGATCGTGGCCGCCGCGGCCGAGGAAGACGGGCAGATGCGGCTGGTCCTCACGTGGCCGCCCGAAATCCTCGCCGGCCCGGCCACCGAAATCGCGTTCGCGGTCGAGTAGCCGCGGGTTTGGGGGTTTCGAGGTTTCGAGGTTTGGGGGTTTAGATCCCTACTGCTGAGAATCGTGAATTCCCGTCCGCAAATCATGACGCCGTAATCACCCAATCACCCGATCACCAAATCACCCAATCGCAGCACCAATCGGCACTCGGTTTGGGTTTCGGGCAACGGCCCGACTTGGACGTTTGGGCGTTTGGATCCGTGCGGCGGAGAATCGGGTAGCCCGTCAGCAAGTCCGGACGCCGCAATCACCCAATCACCCAAGTCAGGCTCGCGCCCGAAACCCAACCAGCAAGGAGGCCGGGATCAGGGTCAGTCGGAGAGCGAGGTTGGGTTCGCGCGTCCATCAGACCCTAAACGCCCAAACGTCAAAACCCCTAAACGTCGCCCGACGGATGCAGCCGGTCCTTGCGCCGCCGCCCCCGCACTTCGTCCAGCAGCTCCTGCGTCGAGAGCGCGAGCAGGCGCGCCGGTACGTCGATCCGCCGCGCCACCGCCTCCAAGAGCCGCCGCTCCTCCTCCACCAGCACCCCGTCCGCCGTCGCCGCCAGGATCATCACCTCCAGCAGCGCCAGCCGCTGCTCGGGATCCGTGGGCAGCCCCACCGCCGGCCCGCGATCCAGGGCCGTCGCGATCGCCGCCCCCAGCTCCGCCGCGCCCACCCCCATGTGCCGCGCCAGCCGCTCCAGAAACTGGCGCTCCTGCTCGCCGATCGACCCGTCCACCGCGACGACCAGCGCCGCCCAGGTCAGGGTCCGGGGTTCGAGGTCCATGGCGATCGTTCCTTTCCGTCGGGTTACTTCCCTACCCACCGCTGCGCGATGGGCATGCGTCGCCCCGCTCCGAAGGCGCGCGAGGTCACGCGGATGCCCGGCGGAGCTTGCCGCCGCTTGAACTCGTTCACGTCCACCCGCCGCGCCACGTCGATCACCACGGCCCGGTCGAAGCCCCGCGCGACGATCTCCTCGACCCCGCGCTCCTCCTCCACGTAAAGCTGGAGAATCCGGTCGAGCAGGTCGTACGGCGGCAGCGTGTCCTGGTCGGTCTGGTTCGGCTTCAGCTCCGCGCTCGGCGGCTTCCGGATCGAGTTGCGGGGAATCACCTCCCCTTCGCGATTCGCGTGCTCCGCGAGCCGATAGACCAGGGTCTTCGGCACGTCGGCGAGCACGTCGAGGCCGCCGCACATGTCGCCGTAGAGCGTGCAGTAGCCGCAGGCGAGTTCCGACTTGTTGCCGGTCGAGAGTAGCAGGGCGCTGAACTTGTTCGAGAGCGCCATCAGCAGCGCGCCGCGGATGCGGGCCTGGAGGTTCTCCTCGGTCACGTCGGGGGCGCGTCCGGCGAAGACCGGAGCCAGGGTCTCCAGGTAGGCGGCGTGCACGCGCTCGATCGGGACGACGTCGAAGGGAATCCGCAGGTTCTGGGCGAGCGCGCGCGCGTCGGCGAGGCTGTGGTCCGACGAGAAGCGCGAGGGCATGGCGACGCCGCGGACGTTGGCGGGGCCCAGGGCGCGGACGGCGAGGGCGGCGGTGAGGGCGGAGTCGATGCCGCCCGACAGGCCGATGACGGCGCACCCGAACCGGCACTTCGCGGCGTAGTCGCGGATGCCGAGGACGAGGGCCTGCTCGGCGGCGGCGATGCCGTCGGGGGGCGGGAAGCCGCCCGGCGGCGGCGGCGCGGGCGGGGCGGCCGGGTCGAGATCGACGACGCGCAGGTCTTCCGCGAAGGCCGCGGCCTGATCGAGCAGCCGGCCGGCGGCGTCGAAAACGTAGCTGCGCCCATCGAAAACCAGGTCGTCGTTGCCGCCGACCAGGTTGACGTAGACCACGGGGCGACGGTGCTTGCGCGCGGTGTTCGCGAGCATCGACTCGCGGAGCGCCTGCTTGCCGAGATGAAAGGGCGAGGCGGAGAGGTTGACCAGGATTTCGGCCCCGGCGTTCACCTGACGCTCGATCGGGTCGCCGGGATAGCGGCGGCGCGACCAGTACTCGTGGTCGTTCCAGATGTCCTCGCAGATGGAGAGGCCGAGGGTGCGGCCGGCGACCGGGTGGACGGCGACCTCCGGGGAGGGCTCGAAGTAGCGGTCTTCGTCGAAGACGTCGTAGGTGGGCAGGAGGGACTTGCGGGCGACGGCGGCGATGCGGCGGTCGGCGAGGAGGGCGGCGGCGTTCCAGAGCGGGCGGCCCTCGCCGTGCGCGTTCCGTTCCGGGAAGCCGACGACGAGGGCGATGCCGTCGGCCGCGGCGGCGAGCGCCTCGAGCGCGCGGCGGCAGGCGTCCACGAAGCCGTCGCGCAGCAGGAGGTCGCGCGGCGGGTAGCCGGCGAGGGAGAGCTCGGGGGTTACCAGGAGATCGGCGCGGGCGGCGCGGGCGCGCTCCGCGGCGGCGCGGATGCGGGCGGCGTTGCCTTCGAGGTCGCCCACCGTCTGGTTGAGCTGGGCCAGGGCGATCCGCACGGCGGCTCCAGAATGCGTTGCCCGGGGGCGGGACGGTTTGGTATCGTCGGAGCCGGGCTCCGAGCCGTGAAGGATAGCCGGTGCGGCACGGGCGGTCAACGGAGAGATGGCCGCGGAGAAAACGGCCTGGTTCAAAGCGGCGTAACACTACCTGCCCGCTCAGGGGGAGCAAAACGGGGACATGACCTGAATTCCTGCGGGGGCTGGCGACCCTCGGGGGACGTCGCTGGAATTCAGGATCGTGTCCCCGTTTTGCGATCTGAACCAGGCCGAGAAAACTCCCGTGCGACCGCAACTTTTCGCCCCGTCCCGGGTTGAAAGCGTACTTCAGACCTGTCCCCGAACCGCGAGGCCGCGCGCGTGAACACGTCGATCCTGGCTGCCCCCCCGCCCGCTCGGCGCATCCCGTTCCGCTGGGACGCGGCCGCCGTACGGCGCTGGACGGCCGTGATGATCCTGATCGGCGCGGCGATCGCGCTGTACGCCTACGCCGTTCAGCGCCAACGCGCGGACGCGGCGATCCAGGTGGTGGCGCTGAACATGGCTTCGGCGGCGCGCATCCGCACCCACGCGCGGGCGGCGGCGGAGGAAGCGACGGCGGCGCCGCCCCCGGCGCCGGTCGCTCCGGCCGCGGCGGCGGGCCCGGAGCCGGGCACGGCCCCCTCGGCGCTGGAGGTGCAGGCGGTCGGGCGCGAGGTGGACAAGATCCTCGACCAGCTCCGGCGCGCGCTCGCCGACGACGACGCGAAGCAGGCGTCGCTCATGGTCGGCTTCCTGCGTTCGCTGGGCGACTACTCGCTGCCCGCGCTGCTCGAGGTGCTGCGCGGCGACGCCGACCCCGAGCTGAAGGAGGCGGTGGTCGATCTCCTGGCCGAGATCGGCGGCAAGGAGGGCATCGACGTCCTCAAGGAGGTGCTGGCGAAGGAGGAGAGCGAGGACGTGCGCGGCAAGGTGGTGCAGGCGCTGGCGAAGATCGGCGACGCGAGCGCCGTCGAAGCGCTGCTCGGCGTGCTCGGCCGGGACAATTCGCGCTACGTGCGGGGGACTACGGTACGCGCCCTATCCGAGATCAAGAACCCGGAGCTGGCGCGGATGCTGGTGAACGCCCTCAAGGGCGGCGGCAAGGACGCGATGAAAAGCGGGGTGGTGCAGGCGTTGGGGCTGATGGGGGACCAGGCGTCTGTGCCGATCCTGCTGGAGGTGCTGAAGGGCTCGGAGAATCCGCGGGTCCGGACCTTCGTGAGCCAGGCGCTGGGGCAGATCGGGGACAAGGAGGCGTTGCCGGCGATTCTGGAGTTGGCGCGGGGGGGCGACGCAAACGTGCGGATGGCGGCGATCCAGGCGACGGTGCAGATCGGCTCGAAGAGCGCGGTGCCGACGCTGGAGGAGACGCTGGCGACGGCGGGGAACGCGAACGTGCGGCAGGCGAGCGTCCAGGCGCTGGAGCAGATCGCGGGGCGCGCGGCGACCGCGACGATCGCGCAGGCGGCGCAGGGCGACAAGGACCCGGTCGTCCGCATGTTCGCGGTGCAGTCGCTGTCGCGGGTGGCCGGCAAGGACCAGATGTCGGTCTACGTCTATCTCAGCAACCAGGACCCGAACCCACAGGTGCGCCGGACCGCGGCGCAGATCATCAAGCAGATCGAAAAGCGGGAGGCCGCGGCCAAGCGGAAGTAGGGAGCGGGAGCGGGGAGGGGGAGAGCGGGGAGGGAGGCCGGCCGAGAGACGGACGGAACCACAGAGGCACAGAGACACAGAGACGACGGACCTGACGCAACGCCGGAACGCCACGGAGCGCCCTGCGGGGCGCTCCGTGGCGTTCCGGCGTTGCCGTCGTCGTCGTTCTCTGTGCCTCTGTGTCTCTGTGGTTCCGTCGTCCGTTCGCCCGCCATCCAGCCCTTGACACCCCTAGCCCCCCCGCTATAATTCCTGCCCCCACTCATCCTTGCGCAACCGCCCACGGGCGGCG
>JACRIP010000391.1 GCA_016220045.1 Planctomycetota bacterium | reverse complement strand
GTGGTGGTGGTCTCCGCCATGGGGGATACTACCGACCACCTGCTCTCCGCCTGCGATGCCGCCCGGCGTGGCCGCGCCGAGGAGGCGCGCGGCATCGTCGCGCGCGTCGGCGCCGCCCACCTCGAGGCGGTGACCGCGGCGCTGCCGGCGGGCGCCGGCCGGACCGAGCTGCTCGCGACGACGCGCGCGCGCCTCGCCGAGCTGGAGGCGGCGCTCGCCGGGCTCGCGGCCGTCGGCGAAGTCACGGCGCGCGCCCGCGACCACGTCATTGCATACGGCGAACGCCTGGGCACGCCGATCGTCGCGGGCGCGCTGGCGGCGCGCGGGGTCCCCGCCCGGGCGCTGACGGGGGGCGAGGCCGGCATTCTCACCGACTCGGCCTTCGGCGCGGCGCGGCCGCTGCTCGAAACCACGCGCCTCCAGGTGCGCGAGCGCCTCGGGCCGCTGGTCGAAGCGGGGACGGTTCCGGTGGTTACCGGATTCATCGCGGTGGACCAGCAGGGCGCCGTCACGACGATCGGGCGCGGCGGCTCGGACTTCACGGCCACGCTGCTCGGCGAAGCCGTAGGCGTGGACGAGATCGAGTTGTGGTCGGACATCGACGGGCTGATGACCGCGGATCCGCGGGTGGTGCCCGACGCGCGCCTGCTCGCCGAGGTGTCCTACCTGGAGGCCATGGAAATGGCCTTTTTCGGGGCGAAAACGATGCCGCCGGGCGCGCTCGAAATCGCCGAAGACGCGGGCATTCCGGTGCGGGTGCGCAACACCGCCCATCCCGAGCGCGTGGGCACGGTAATCGGGACGGGGCGTCCGGCAGAGCCCGGCCAGATCGTGCGCACGCTGCTCTCGATCCGCAAGGTCGGGCTGGTCACGGTCGGCGGCGGCGGCATGGCGGGCATTCCGGGGACGGCGGCGCGCATTTTCGACCTGCTCGCGAAGGCGCGCGCCAACGTGCTGATGATGTCGCAGGGCTCGAGCGAGGTGAACATCACCTGCGTACTGCCGCGCGACGCGATGGACGGGGCGGTGAACGCGTTGGAATTGGGGATGCTGAGCCCGCATCTGGTGCACGACGTGCAGCGCGAGGACGACGTCGCGGTCGTGGCCTGCGTGGGGTCGGGCATGAAAGGCACGCCGGGCGTGGCGGCGCGAGTCTTCGGCGCGGTGGCGGCGGCGGGCGTGAACGTGCGCATGATCGCGCAGGGTTCGAGCGAGCTGAACATCTCGTTCGTGGTCAAGGAGGCGGACGCCGATCGGGCCGTGCGCGCGCTGCACGCGGAGTTCATCGGCGGCGGTGGGGGCGGAGGCGCGGCGTGATCATCGAAGCGTGCGCGGTCGGGCCGTTCGTGATGAACGCCTACCTGGTGGGCTCGGAGGCGAGCGGGGATGCGGTGCTGATTGACGCCGGCGACGAGATCGACCGGCTGCTCGCGCTTGCGAAAAAAAAGAAGTTGTCGATCAAGGCGATCCTGAGCACGCACGGGCACATCGACCACGTGGCGGGGGCGGCGGAGTGCCGGCGCAAGACCGGGGCGCGGCACTGGCTGCATCGGCTGGACGTGCCGTGGCTGGAGAATCTCGGGCAGCAGGCGGCGATGTTCGGGCTGGCGGCGCCGGAGCCGGGGGTGGTGGACGAGCATCCGGAGGAGGGGAAGCTGCTCTCGGTATCCGACCTGAGTTTCAAGGTGCTGCACGTGCCGGGGCACACGCAGGGGCACGTGGCGTACGTGCTGGGCGATCAAGCGTGGGTGGGGGACTGCCTGTTCGCGGGTTCGATCGGGCGGACCGACCTGCCGGGGGGCGACACGGAGCAGCTCCTGACGTCGATCCGCACCAAGCTGCTGCCGCTCGGCGACGAGGTGGTGGCGTGGCCCGGACACGGTCCGCGCACGACGATGGGGCGGGAGCGGCGGACGAACCCCTTCGTGGGCGAGGAATGAGGCGCGGGCGGGAAAGTGGCCGGTGGCCGGCGGCCGGTGGACGGTGGCGAGGGGTCAGGGCGAGGGATCAGGGGCCAGGTGGTAGGGTGGAGGTCAGAGCGGCAGGAGGGAACAGGCGGGCGATGCCCTATAGCGCGGCAACCTGCACGCGCAGCCACGGATCTCGTTCGTAGTTCCGCCTTCAGAGGCTGGTGCAAAGTGTGGATGCGGGCGGGAACGCCTCGTTCTGGGGATCGGGCGAGCCCCACGAGACTCCGGACTCGGTGACCTCGCGGCGCAGGCGAGGACGCCGGCGCCACAAGGGGACCGCGCGATTCGCCTGCCGTCCGAGAAGGTCACCCGCAATCGTGGTGCAGGCGTGCTCGCCTGCACCGAAGTGCCGGCAATGGCGACCTTTGCGACCGCCTCCTGGCGGAGTCGCCGGCCCCCACTCCATCCGCAGCGGCCCTTGATTCCGCCCGAAGAGTCGGTCGCAAAGGCCCCGACATGGGCGGTGGACCTTGCAGAACCCGTGGTCTTGTAGGGGCGGGCCTTGTGCCCGCCCCCCTGGTGGCATGGCGGACCAGCGCCGGCGGGTTGGCCACGGTGGGGCGGCCACAAGGCCCGCCCCGATGAGACGATTCGACCCCTCGATGCCGGAGCGAGTCCCGTCCGCCATCGTCATGCTCGATCGGAGTCGCGCCGCTTGCCGTGGTCTCCCCGGGTGTCGGTAAGGCGAGTTCGTCGCTCCCCGAGCGGTGAGGGACGGTCTGTTCCTCCTTGACCCCATGAACCGCTGCCGTCATGATGATCCCTCACGCAAGGACATTCCCGAGCGCTCCCAGTGGCCGTTCCCTGCAGGCCGGGAACCTTACGAACTGGCCGGTCGTGGCCTGAATTCCCGAGGTGGTGTCGGATGGCGGAGCAAGAACCAGCCGAGTCGGATGCGTTGAGCCGGCGCTTCGACGTCTTCCTGTGCCACAGAAGCGGCGACAAGGCCGCCGTGAAGCGGATCGGCGAGCAGTTGCGGGAGCGCGGCCTCCGCCCCTGGCTCGACGAGTGGGAGATCCGGCCGGGCACGTCCTGGCAGCAGGCACTCGAGTGCGCGATCGCCTCGATCGGCTCCGCGGCGGTCTTCGTGGGCAAGGGGGGAATCGGGCCTTGGCAGAACGAGGAAATCCAGGCCTTCCTGCGCGAATTCGTCAATCGCCACTGCCCGGTCATCCCCGTCATGCTGCCGGGGGTAGGGAAGGAACCTGAGCTACCGCTCTTCCTGCGCACCAAGCACTGGGTCGACTTCCGGAAGACCGCCCCCGACCCACTCGATCAGCTTGTGTTCGGCATCACCGGGAAACGCCCGGTCCCCCGGCCGCCCGCGCCCGACCCGGACGATCCCGCTCTCCGCCCGTGGGAACGCGAGTACCTCCAGCGCCGGCTCACCGCCTGGAAGGCGGGTCGCACGGCCGAGGGGAAGACCTACCTCCTCGATCCGCAGGCGGGCACGGAGCTCTACCGCCCCGACCTCTACGTCCCCCTCGCCGGCGTCGCCCCGGGATGGAAACTCAGCAAGCAAGGCCAGCTCCTCCGCCGCGCGCCCGCCGGCAAAAAAAAGCGCGAGCGCGAAGCCGAAGAGCCCGACGCGCCCGCGGAGGCTCCGCTGGCCCGCTGGGTGAGCCGCGCCGACCTCCGCCGCCTGGTCCTCGTGGGCGCCCCCGGCGGCGGGAAGACCGTCTTCCTCACCCGCGTCGCCGCCCAGGTCGCACTCGCCGCGCTCCACCAAGCCAAACTGTGTGCGGATCAACCCGCCGACCTCGAAGCGCTCGATCTCCCGGCGCTCGCGCGCCCGCGCGGCGGTCTGCCGCTCCCCATCGTCCTCGAAGCGCGACGCATCGCCGAGGCGGTCGCTGCGGGCGGCAGCGGCGGCGGCGTGGACGCGCTCGTGGCCGCCATCGAGGCGGAGGTCGCGGCCGCCGGCGGCGAACGGCCGGCGCCCTCCGAACTTCGCGCGGGTCTGCGCGCGGGCCGCTACTTCCTCCTCGTCGACGCCTGGGACGAAATCGCGGACCCCGCGGCCCGCACCCGCGTCCTCGACGTCTGGCGCGGCATGGCCGCCTCGGAGACCGACGGCCGCACCCGCCTCGTCATGACCACCCGGTCCGCCCGCTACACCGGGGGCGCCGATTTTGGCGACGCGCTCGCGACCGTCGCGGTCTCGCCGCTCGACCACGACACCGTCGCGCTCTTCTGCGAGAAGTGGACCCGCAGCCGGTCGAAGGACGCGCGCTACCTCGAGGCCCTGCGCTCCGCGGCCTTCGCCCTCGCGGAGCGGGCGCAGGCCGGGGAGGGGGATCGGGCCCTGGTCGGCAACCCGCTCCTGCTGACCGCGATCTGCATGGTGTTCGAGCGCTACCGCAGCCTGCCGGAGGACCGGGCGCAGCTCTGCGACCTGCTGGTGAACGACCTCTGCCGCTCGCGTTGGTCCGAAGATCGCGAGCGCGGTTGGCGGCTCGACGACGCGGGCAAGCGCAACCTGCTTCAGGAGATCGCCCTCGAGATGCAGCAGGAGGGGGCGCAGGCGTGGCCGGTGGATCGCGCCCTCCAGGTCGCCCTGGCGGGGATTCCGCGGGCGGAGACGCTGGGAGGGGAGCGCGCGGCGCGCCACCTGCAATGGGCGGCCGACCACACCGGCCTGCTGCGCTTCGAGCAACCGGGCGACGGGCCGGAGCAGGTGCGCTTCTGGCACCGCCTGTTCCGCGAGTTCCTGGCCGCGAGCCGCCTCGCCCAGGAAGACCTGACGGTGCACCAGCTCGTGGACCGGCTGGCGGCCGCCGGCCGCCTCGTCGATCCCTTCTGGGAAGACGTCCTGCGGCTCCTGCCGCGAGTGCTGGGCACGCGCGGCAAGGCGCAGGCCCTGGGCGAGCGGCTGGAAGCCCTGGCCGCGAGTGCGACCGATCCGCGCCGGCGCGGCCGGCTCCTCGGGCTGGTCGCGGCCGGCGTGATCGAGAGCCGAGACCTCTTCCCGGCCTTCGATGCGCCGGCGAAGGCGCAAGAGTTTGCGGCGCTTTACGCGCGGGACGGGGGCGCGTGGCCGCTGCGCGATCGGCTCTTCTTCCTCGACGGGCTGGCGCGGCTCGATCGGGAGGGCGGCGACCCGCGCCTGCGCGCGGAGCGGTGGGTGCCGATCCCCGCCGGGGAAGTCACGATCGCAGGCGAGCGCAAGAGCGTGCGCGTCGCCCCGTTCGAGATCGCCTGGGCGCCGGTCACCGTGCAGGAGTACCGGGGCTTCGTCGCCGCGGCCGACCGGCTCGACCCGCGCTGGTGGGCCGATGCGCCGGAGGAGGAGCGCCAGACGGTCGCGGATGGGAGCGCGGATCGCTGGCGAACGCAACTCGCGCACCCGAGTCGCCCAGTGGTCAAGGTGAGTTGGTGGGAGGCGATGGCCTATGGTCGCTGGCGTACGGCGCAGCGGTCCGATGGGCGCGAGGTGCGCCTGCCCACCGAGGCCGAGTGGCAGTGGGCGGCGGAGGGAGCCGAGCGTCGGGTGTATCCCTGGGGGAACGCGGAGCTGGGAACCGGCGACGCCGCGCAGGCGAACTGGGAGGGGGCAGGAATCGACCACCCGACCCCGGTGGGCGCGTTGCCGGCCGGGAACTGCGGCCCGATCGTGGACCTCGCGGGCAACGTGTGGGAGTGGTGCGCGGACGCTGTCACGGGCGACCCGGATTTGCGCTGGATTCGTGGTGGCGCGTACTGGGCGGAAGCCGGCCTTCTGCGCTGCGCGGTTCGCTTCGGGGGTCACCACGGGTATCGGGGCGACGTCCGCGGGTTGCGGGTGGTGCGGTCGGCGGGTACCGTCTAGCCCTTGGCCCTTGGTCCCTTTGACCCTTGGCCCATTGCTTGCTGACACGGTTCGTGCGTAGGGTGAATGGTGGAGGATTGATCCGGGCCACGCGCGTGGCCGAATTCTTTTCGAGAATGGGCGTTGGTCGTAAAGCCGGCCTTCTGCGCGGTGCGTATCGCAACAGGAATCACCACAGGAATCGGAACGACAACCGCGGGTTGCGGGTGGTGCGGTCGGCGGGTACCCCGGGCATCCTGGAACGGCCGGAATACCGGTGGTCACGGCTGCCGGTAGCGTGCCGATCCGGAGTACGGACCAACGTCCAGTCCTCGCCGTAGGGTGGCGAGGCGAATGAGTAAGCCCCGCCCGGCCCATGCCGTTACGGTCCCCCTTCGCGCGGAGCGCTTCGGGGGACAGGCCCCGGGCGGGGCGCCCTTTTCTCCCCTTCCCCGCCTCCTCCCGCGAAATGGGTTTGCCGGAGCCGGCATCGCGAGAGTATGATGGCGCGGTGCAACAAGTGGAGGACGTCAAGATGCGCGCCGTGCTCGTGGGTGTGACTGCGGAAGACTTGGCGCTACGCCGGTCGCGCGGGCAGGATCATTTGGACGAAATCTGGGAGGGGGAGCTACACATGGTTCCGCCGCCGACGTGGGACCACCAGGACATCACGACGGAGCTGACGATCTTCCTGGGAGCACAATGCACCCGGCTCCGGCTCGGGCGGATGTGTGTGCAGGCGGGCGTCCACGATCCTGCCGATCCGGACCGGAACTACCGCGTTCCCGACCTCACGTTCGTGGCCCGGGGAAATGAGCAGGTAATCCGGCGGCGGGGAGTGGTGGGTGCGGCCGATCTCGTCCTCGAGGTGCGTTCGCCGGACGACGAGAGCTACGAGAAGCTCCCATTCTACGCGCGACTCGGCATTCCCGCCGTGCTGATCATCGATCGGGATACTAAGCGTCCCGAGCTGTTTCGTCTCGCCGGCGCGGAGTACCAGGAGGTCGCGGCGGGCGCCGGCGGGTGGCTGGTGATCGAAGAGCTTCAAATCCGCCTGCGGCGAACCCCGCGTGGGCGCAAGCTGGTGCTCGAAAGCCAGGACAACGCCGCGGTGCGGGCGGAGATCTGAGGCGACAGCGGGGAAGGCGGAGAGGCCGCGGGAGGTTGGTGGCGCGACCGGCTCTCACTCCGGCCCGATGCGGTAGACCACGCCGTCGGCGTTCTCCAGCCAGGAGCGGTAGATTTCGCGGCGCGGATAGGTTCGGCGCACGGACGCGCCGCGCCGCGGGTCGGCCGCCGGGTCGTTCACCACCACGTCGCCGCGCTCGTCGAATCCGACCACGACGATCAGGTGTCCATCGGAGGAATCGACCGGGGCGCCCGTCAGCTCGCCCGGCTTCCAGCGATGACTGATGATCGTCGGCCGGCCGGCCGCGATTTCCGCTTCCAGCTCTTCAAGCGAGCCGAAGCGCGCCACGTAGGACTCGGAGAGCAGCCCGCCCGAGGCCTCGAAGGCGCAGGCGGTGTTGAAGGGCCAGTTGCCGTAGATCTTGGCCTGGGCGTCGTAGACGCCGCGCGCGACCTCGGCGGTGGGCAGGCGGATGCCCCAGAACTGGAGCACCATGGCGAGCGAGGTGGGCGAGCAGATCGATCCGGCGATCGCCGGATCTTCGACGCACTGGCTGCGCTCGGGAACGTCAAGGAGGCGGCCCCAGGCGGGCGAGCGCTGCGCGGTAAAGGGTCGGCGCGTGCCCGCGACCCAGGTGCAGAGGGTGAGGCCCGAGAGGGCGGGCTTCGACTCCGGGCCGGCGGCCAGGTAGACGGAGAGCGAGACCTCGCGCGCCTGCTCGCCGCCGAGGATGCGCACGGTATCCACGTCCACGCGCACCCGCTCGGGCCCTTCCGTCGGTCCCTTGGGACTCAGGCGCAGGCCTGAGGCATGGACGCTCCAAGGGCCGCAGCCGACAATCGTCGCGCCCTCCGGGTGCGCCGTGCGCACGAGCACGTAGGCGTTGCAGCCCGTCTCGGGGGGGCAGGCGACCTGGGTCGAGAGCACGGCGCGGTCGAAGGGCGGGAGCTGGAGCGCGTCGCCCCGGTAGTGCCCTTCGCGCGCTTCGAGGGTCAGGGAAGTACCTGATTCAGTCGGCACCAGGCCCTCACAGTCGGCCGGCGCGAAGCCGCGTGGCGCCCGCAAATGCAGCAGGTGGCAGCCGGCGGCGCGCGTCGGCCCGGGCGGCGCGTTCGATTCGGCGGCGGCGCGGCACCCCGCCAACACCAGGGGCAGCGCACTCAGCACGGCGAGCCAGATGGAGGGGGGCATGGGGGCGGCGCCTTGCGAGGGAGGTCGGGAGGTCGGGTGGTGGATGAATGACCGATTGGGTGATTGGGTGATTGGGTGATTGGGTGCTTGGGTGATTGGGTGATTGGGTGAGTGGGTCGGCGCGTGGAGAATTCCGTGCCCAGAGCCGTAATCACCCAATCACGAATTCACCCAATCACCCGATCGCCTGCCGATCAGTTCCCGTTATCTCGCCCCGTGTACGCCTGCCAGCACCCCTCCGCCTGCCACCGTCTAGTTCATCCACTCCACCCAGGCGCCGCAACCGGAACAGAAACGGGGCGGAAACTTGCGCCCGAAATTGAACGCGCCGCAGCTCGAGCACGGCCCCCAGCGCCGCCGCATCGCCCAGTCCCAGCAGGCGCCCGCCATCGTGCCCCCGATCACGCCCACCAGCACCAGCGTCACCGTCAGCGCCAACGGATTCACCGTCGGCTTCTGCTCGTCGAGCGCGACCTTCGCCTTGGCAAACACCCCCTCCAGCGCCGGCACCTTCTCCAGCACCGGAACGTACAGCGCCAGATACAGACATCCCCCGAGCAGCGCGACCGAGAGCAGCCAACCGAGCGAGCGCACCAGGAAGTCCAGGATGCGCCCGCGCCCGAAGCGCTCCAGAAAGGCCTTGAACTCGTCGCTCAGGAAGATCTTCCGGAAGGCCGGATCGGCGAGGCAGGTCTCGCGGAAGGCGCGCTTGCCGCACATGCGCAGGAAGGCCTTCGACTCGAACAGCCAGTCCCCCTGGAGCTTCATCTCCAGCTCGTTGATCACCGGGTACACCAGCAGTTTGCGGAACCACGCATGCTTGCGCAACTCCGGATAGAGCGTGTCCTCGGCGCGGGGTTTCGCGGGCCGGGCAGGGGGCGGGGGCGCCGGCGCGGGCCGCGGCACCGGCTTCGCGGGCGGCTTGCCGGCGGAGGCGCCGCCTGCGGGCTTCGCCTGAGGCGGGCGGGCGCCCGGCGCGGGGGCGGGGGCGGGGGCGGGGGATTTCGGCCGCTTGGGCGTTCCGTCGGCGGGCATTTCAGTCCTCGCGCGTGAGCCGCAGGTGGCGGGACCAGGCCTGGTCGTCGCGGTTCGGGTGGTCGGTACGGAAGTGCACGCCGCGGCTTTCGGTGCGCGCGAGGGCGGCACGCGCGATGGCGCGCGCCACGGTCATCATGTCCTGCACCCCCCACCCCTCGGTGGTCTCGAACTCGCGGCCGAGGAAGTAGCCGCACCAGAAGTCGAGCTGCGACAGCGCCTCGCGCAGGCCGTAGTCCTCGCGCTCGACGCCGACGTTGCGCCACATCACGGAGCGCAGCGAGTTGCGCAGGTCCACGAGGTCGATGGCGACGGGAGCGCGCACGCCGCCGCGGCGGCTTGCGAGCGCGACCTCGACCGCCGGCCCGCGCCGGCGCCGCCAGCGCCCGGCCTGCGCCCCGGCAATCTCCCCGAAGACCAGCCCCTCGAGCAGCGAGTTCGAGCCCAGGCGGTTCGCCCCGTGCAGCCCCGAGGCGCTGACCTCGCCGCAGGCGTAGAGCCCCTTCACCGAGGTCGCGGCGTTCGCGCCGATGCGCACGCCGCCGATCATGTAGTGCGCGCTCGGCCGCACCGGGACCTTGTCTTTGGTAATGTCGATGCCGTAGGTGCGGCAGAGCTCCCAGAGGTGCGGAAAGCGCTTGCGGATGCGCTCGGCGGGCAGGTGCGTAAGGTCGAGGAAGGCGCTGGTGTCGCCGGTGAGCTTCATGCGGCGGATGATGCCGCGGCTGACGACGTCGCGCGGCGCGAGCTCGGCCATGGGGTGGACCTCGGGCATGAAGCGTTTGCCCGACTTGTCGCGGAGCAGGGCGCCCTCGCCGCGGACGGCCTCCGAGATCAGGGAGCGCGAGGCGCCGGCGATGTAGAGCGTGGTGGGATGGAACTGGACGAATTCCATGTCGGAGAGCACGGCGCCGGCGCGGTAGGCGACCGCCATACCGTCGCCGGTGGTGACCGCGGGGTTGGTGGTCTCGCGGAAGACACCCGAGGCGCCGCCGCTCGCGAGCACCGTGGCGGCGGCGTAGAGCACGCGCAGGCCGTGGTGGGCGTCGAAGATCAGCGCGCCGACGCAGACGCCGCGGTGGGTGAGCAGATCCAGGACGAAGGTCTGTTCGAGGAGCTGGATCTGCGGCACCATGCCGGCCTTCTCGAGGAGCGCGCGCTCGATCTCCTGGCCGGTCGCGTCGCCGCCCGCGTGCAGAATGCGCGGCATCGAGTGGCCGCCCTCGCGCGTGAAGTGCAGGCGGCCGCGTTTGGTGTCGAAGCGCGCGCCCCACTCAATGATTTCCCGTACCGCGGCGATGCCGCGGGTGACGACCATGCGCACGATTTGAGGATCGCCGATGCCCTGGGCGGCATCGAGCGTGTCGGCGATGTGGGAGTCGATGGTGTCGTGCGGCGAAAGCGCGGCGGCGATCCCGCCCTGCGCGTAATGGGTGTTGCACTCGGCCGCCGTGGTCTTGGTGACCACGACCACCTTGCCCGAGCGGGAGGCTTCGATGGCGGCGCGCAAGCCGGCCACGCCGGTGCCGATCACCAGCGTGTCGGTGAGCAGCCGGGGCAGGCGGCGGGTGTCGAAGCGCGCGAGGTAGCGCGGGCCGCGGCCGGAAGGTGGCAGGTCGATGTCCCGTTGCACGCGCGCGATCCTCGGCTGGCGGAGGGAGGGGAGGGGAAGGGGGAGGGATTGTCACAGTGTCTCAATGTCACACTGTCCCATTGACGTCCGCAAGCCACCCGGGCCTGCCGCAGCGTACGGCTCCCGGTGTTGCTGACGTGTCAGCCATGGGCGTCCGCATGGTAAGCCCACATCGCATGCGGGCGTCAATGTGACAGTGCGACAGTGAGACAATGTGACAATCGAAGGGCCCAGCGACGTTGGCTTCCGCCCACGTTCCGCGCCTGCTAGTCCTCGAAGAAGGTCATCGGCTGGAAGAGCGAGCCGCTTTTGTGGGAGAGCATGAGGGCCTTGACCACGGCGTCGTCGTAGAGCTTGCCGCCCTGCTTGGCGAGGTCGACGATCACGTCCTTGACCGCGATGCCGGCGCCGCCCGCGCCGCCGTAGGTGCAGAGGTTGTCGAAGACCGTGGCGACGCCGACGATGCGCGCCATCATCGGGATCGCGTCCCCCTTCAGGCCCTCCGGGTAGCCGGAGCCGTCCGCGCGCTCATGTGAATACTTGATGCCGGGCATGATGTCGTCGAAGCCGACCATCTTGGAGAGCAGCTTGACGCCGAGGCCGACGGCTTCCTCGCGGTGCTTGCCCGAGTCTGCGCCCGGCGGGGCGGGCGGCAGGGCGATCTTGCCGATGTCGTTGAGCAGCGCGGCCAGGGCGATCTTCTGGACTTCGGGGCGCGGCAGCCCCATCGTGGTGGCGATCGCGGCGGCGTAGTTGCCGACGCGTTCCGAGTGCCCCTGCTCCTTGGGGTCGCGCAGCTCCATGGCGGCGATCAGCGTCTTGATCGTGCTCATGAAGGTCCGGCGCACGCGCTCGGAGGCGGCGTGGCTGGAGATCGCCATGCCGGTCTGGATCGCAACCGCCGTGGCGAGTTCCAGGTCGCCGATCTGGAAGGACTCCTGGAGTTTCGACGAATGCAGGTACATCACGCCGAGGATGCGATCGGGAGCGACCAGCGGGGCGCAGATGACCGAGCGGATGTGCTTCAGGACGACCGAGGAGGAAGCGGCGAAGCGCGAGTCCAGCTGGGCGTCGGAGGTGAGGAGGGAACGCGAGTATTGCATGACGCGCTTGGCGATCGTGCGCGAGACCTTGGCTTCGCCCTTTTCCTTCTGCCAGGTGGCGCGCGGGGAGAGCTTGCCCGAGCCGCGCTCGGCGATGAAGACGTAGCCGGCGTCGGCCTTGGTCGCCGTGACGGCGACCTCGAGGATCTTGGCGAGCAGGGCGGAGAGGTCGCGCTCGGCGTGGATGATGCGCGCGACTTCGTAGATGGTGGTGAGGTTGGCGGACTCCTGTTCGAGGCCGAGGGCGGCGATCTTCTCCTTGAGCTCGAGCTTGCGGTCGAGCTTGAGTTCGATGGTGGAGGTGCCGAACTCCTCGCGCGCCTCGAAGTCGACCTGGCGCTGGACCTCTTCGAGGCTGGCGGGATGGTCCTCGTAGAGGAGGATGGTGGAGCCGATGCGGACCTGGTCGAGGTGGTGGAGGATTTCCTCGTTGACCTTCTGGTCGTTGACGAAGGTGCCGTTGGTGGACTTGAGGTCGCGGATGAAGGACATTTCGCCGACGCGATAGATTTCGGCGTGGCCGCGGGAGACGCCGTGGTCGAGGATCTGGATGGTGGAGGCGTCGTCGCGACCGAGCGTGATGATCGCGTCGTTGATGTCGAACACCTTGCCCTTGTGTTCGCCGCTCATGAGCTTCACCTGGGGCATGGGAAAACCTCCCGCGTACGATGCTGGGACCTGGGGCCCGCTTCCCCGCCGGGATCCGGGAACTGGACGCACGGGGCAGGGCGGGCGGTGACGTGCGGCTCGGCAACGCGCCCCCGACCGGGCCG
>JACRIP010000390.1 GCA_016220045.1 Planctomycetota bacterium | reverse complement strand
GTGAGGCCTGGGGCCGCGCGCCCTGCCCATGACCCCCGCGCGGCCCGTCCCGGCCCCCGCCTTGGTGGCCCTTCGTGGTCCCCGTTGGTGGCCCTTCGTGTTCCCGTCGTCCTCGTGGCCCTTTCCCCCGCTTCGTGGTCCTCCTCCTCGGCCGAGAGATCGACGCCCACGCAACTTCCCCCCAAGTTCCGCTTGATTCGATGCGGGGACCCCTTATAATGCACCATCTCCAGCCTACGGGCGGGCGTAGTTCAGCGGTAGAACACCGGCTTCCCAAGCCGGTCGTCGTGGGTTCGATCCCCATCGCCCGCTCCATCTTCCGCATCCGGTCTCTTCACGTCGCGGTGTGCGTGCTCGCAGTGTCGGTGGCGCTTGCCGGCTGCAAGTCCGGCGGCGCCGCGGGCGGCCCGGCCCTGCGCCGCGCCGGGCGGGGCGACGATGGTCCGCGGCCGAGCGAAGTGGCGGCGAGCGCGCCCGCGCCGGCGAGCGGGCCGATCGTCCCGGTCCCGCGTGCGCCGATCGGGAACGACGGCGCGAGCGTGCCCAGAGCGGCCGCGCCGGCCGCCCCGGTCGCGAACGTCCATGAGACGCTGCCGCGCGAGCTCGCCTTCCTGCGCGACGATCCGAATCGGCCGCTCGAACCGACCCTGGATGCGCCGCCACGCCCGCTCGAGACCATCGCGCCCGCACGGGCGGCGGAGGCGGACGCGGCGGCCCGCGGGAGTGCGCCGGCCGGCGTCGTGGTCCACGTCGTCGCCCGCGGCGATACCCTGTGGGCGATTTCGCGCGAATACGGCGTTACCCTGAAGGCCCTGACCGAGGCGAATACCCTGCGCGATCCGGCGCGGCTGGAGATCGGGCAGAAGTTGAACGTGCCCGGCGCGCGGCGGAGCGCGGCAGCGGCCGGCGCCGGCACCGGCCCGGCGGCGCCGGTCCCGGGCGCGGATGCCGAGCCCGAGCGCGGGGAGGCCGGCTACGCCTGGCCGGTCAAGGGCAAGGTGCTCGGCGACTACGGCGTGGTCGGGATCGAGATCGGAGCGCCGCTCGGCGCCGACGTGCGCGCGACCAAGAGCGGCGTCGTCGCGTGGTCCTCCGAGCGCTTCCAGGGATTCGGCAAGACGGTCATCCTGCGCCACGCCGGCGGCGTGATCTCCTTCTACGCCTTCTGCTCGGAGATCACCGTCAAGGACGGCGAGCGCGTGCGCCAGGGCCAGGTGATCGCCCGGGTCGGGCAGAGCGGCCGGGCCGTGCTTCCGCTCCTGCTCTTCCGCGTCTACCAGGACGGTCGCCCCCTCGCGCCGCGCCGGCTCTTGCCCTGAGCTTCGCCCGCTCCTCCTCCGGCTCTTACCCGAGAACCTCTCCGTGCGCCAACTATGGGCCCCGTGGCGGATCGAGTACATCCGCGAAGCCGGCGAGCCCGGCTGCGTGTTCTGCCGGCTGCTCGCCGAGAACCGCGACGACGCCAACCTCATCGTCGTGCGGCGCGCGCGGACCTTCGCCCTGCTCAATCGCTATCCCTACAACAGCGGCCATCTCATGGTCGCGCCGCTGGCGCACAAAGGCGACCTCGCCGCGCTCGACGATGCCGAGACGCTGGAGCTGATGCGCCTGCTCGCGGAGATGCAGGCCCTCTTGATGCGCGTCATGCAGCCGCAGGGTTTCAACCTGGGAGTGAACCTGGGCCGCGTCGCGGGCGCGGGCGTGCTGGAGCACATTCACCTCCATCTGGTCCCGCGCTGGAACGGCGATACCAATTTCATGCCGGTGCTCGACGACGTGCGGGTGATCCCGCAGGCGCTCTCCGAGCTGCACGCACTCCTCGTCAAGGCGTTGCGCGAGAGCGCGGCGACCACGGCCTGAGCTTCCCGTAATAATAAGGACTACACCCGATGCGTATGCAAACGCGAGCCGCGGCCGGCGGCGTGGGCCGCCTGGCGTGGCTGGTATGCCTGGGATTGTTCACCGCGGCCGTCGCGCTGGCGGCGCCGCGCGCGTGGGCGCAGGAGGACGAGGCGGGAAAGCCTGCCGCCGGAGCCCCGACGCCGGACGCGGCGAAGGATGAAGAATCGGGCGCGGCGGAGGGCGAGAAAATCGCCTGGACCCACGGGCCGGCGACCGCGGACGTCGGCACCATGGCGCAGATCGTGCTCGAGAAAGGCTACCGCTGGGTCGGGCCCGCGGAGACCCAGCGCATCCTGGAGTCGATGGGCAATCCGACCTCGGGGAAGGAGCTTGCTCTGGTCTCTCCGCAGGGGGGCGGGTGGTTTGCGGTCTTCGAGTTCGACGAGACCGGCTACGTGAAGGACGACGACAAGGACAAGCTGGACGCCGACGCGCTCCTGACCTCGATCCGCAAGGGGAACGAAGGCGGGAATGAGCTGCGGCGCAAGCGCGGTTGGGGCGAACTGGAGATCGTGGGCTGGGAGGTCAAGCCCAGCTACAACGCGGAGACCAACAACCTGGAGTGGGCGATCCGCTGCCGCGAGGCCAAGAGCGGCGACAGCATCAACTACAACGTGCGCCTGCTGGGGCGGGCGGGGGTCATGGAAGCGACCCTGGTGGTCGATCCCGAGGACATGGCGAAGGACCTGCCGGACTTCCGCAAGCTGCTGGCAAATTTCTCGTACAAGAGCGGCAGCAAGTACTCGGAATGGCGGTCGGGCGACAAGATCGCGGCGTACGGCCTGGCGGCGCTGGTCGCGGGCGGGGCGGCGGCGGCGGCGGCGAAGAGCGGCCTCCTGGGCAAGCTGATCAAGCCGCTGATCCTCGGGCTGGCGGCGATCGGGGTTTTCTTCAAGAAGATGTTCGGCCAGCTCTTCGGCCCGAAGACGGTGGACCCGAGCAACCCGAATTCGACGCCGCCCGTGAGCTAGATGGGCGACAACGAAACCCTGCTGGCGATCCTCGCGGCGCTGTGCCTCGTGGAATGCGGCCTGTGGCTGCGCCGCGACACGGTCCTGTTCGCGTCGGCGTGGGGCGGGCCGAGCCGGCCGCGCCATCCGTGGGCCGTGCTCGGGAATCGTTCGACGGGGCTGTTCCTCGGCAACCCGCTGCCGCCCTTCGGCTCGGCGCTCCCCTGCCCGGCCTGGCCGCTTTCGGCGACGCCGGAGGCGGTGCTGGGCTGGGTCGCGACCACGACGGACCCGGCCGGGCGCTCGGCCCAGGGCGAGCGGTGCCTGCGCTGGGAAGAGGTGCGCGGGGCGGCGGCCGAGGGGGGGAGCGGCGGCGGCATCCTGGTCAATGGTACGGTATTCACCTGGGCCGGAACGCCGGGCGTGGCGCGCGCGGCGGCGGAGTTCGTCGAGCGCGTGCGGCAGGCGGAGGCAGGGGGGGCGGGGGCCGAGGGTGGTGCGTACCTACCCTCTCCCCAGCCCTCCCCCGCTGCGGCGGGGGAGGGGGACGGTGGGGGTGCGGACGCCCAGGGTGCGGCGGGGACAGGGGATTCCGCCGTTCACTGTCCACCGACCACTGTCCACCGATCACCGTCGGCCGTTCACTGTCCACCGACCACTGTCCACCGACCACCGTCGGCCGTTCACTGTCCACCGGCCACTGACCACCGACCACCGACCACCGTCAACCGACCACCGGCCACCGTCCCCCGCGTCGCGGCGGCGCGCGCGCGCATTATCGAGGCGCGCGAGCGGCGGGCCTTCGACGTCGAGCGGCT
>JACRIP010000373.1 GCA_016220045.1 Planctomycetota bacterium | reverse complement strand
GGGAGCGGGGCCACGAGCGCACGCTGGAGACGCCGGCGGTCGCCGGCGCCACCGGAGCGCGCGGCGTTGGAGCCGCCGGCGGCGGGGGAGCAGGGGCGGTGGCGGGCGCGGGTTTCGGCTGCGCGGTTGGGCGGGGGGCGCGGAGCCGGGCCGGCGCGATCGGCGGCAGGGGGAGTTCCAGGGGATCGACGGGCAGGGCGGCGAGGGGAGCGGGGAGGCAATCGGCGAAGGCGTCGTAGCCCTGCCAGGGGAATTCGCCGGGGTCGGCGTGGGTGAAGGGATCGCCGCCGGCGGCGGGGACGGGGCAGGCGAGGAGGGGTGCCGGGACGGGTCGGTGGGCGCCCAACGCGACGGCCACCTGAAGGCCCGGCGAGACCCGCGGGCGCGCTGTCCCGCGGAGCTTGTCGAGCCGGCGACCGACCTGAATGACGCCGAGGACCTCGCGCAGCGACACGTAGCCCATGCGCACCGAAATCTCGCTCAGCTTTATGCGCTGAGGCAAGGCGCGCTGGGTCGCGAAGCAGGTGCGAACCTGCCGGCGCGTAAGTACGCCGAAGCGTAGCGCCAGCCGTGCGAAAACGAAATCCTCTCTCGGTTCCAACCCGGCACCCCCAAGGATCGGGTGTTTCCCCGCCTGGTGTCCGTAAGGTCTATCGGCAGGCGGGGGCTTGGGGTGTAGCGGGGGATGGCGGGAAATGCGAAATTGTCAGCCACCGGACGCACGGAACACGCAGATCGGACCCCCAGATGCCCGATCGGTACCTGCAACTCGGCGGCCGGAGACCGGACACTCGCTCCAATGGGGAAGGGCTTGGAGGCTTGTAGTACCGGGCTTCAGCCCGGGTTTGATTGCCGGGCTTCAGCCCGGCAACCTTCGATGCGCGCGCGGGAGAGGGCGGCTCGATCCATTTCCGGCCCGGAGTACGCCGTGGGCAGCCGGCCTAAAGGCCGGCGACGAACCCGGGCTGAAGCCCGGCACTACAAACCAGGCCATGCGAACGTCTTCGGGGCGGTCGTTGCGGATCTCCGCCCCATCGGTGCAGTGGCCAGCCCGGACCTGTGGGCAGCGCTCAGGTCGTCGGGGCGACCCTTGTGGTCGCCCCGAGGGGCCGCACCTTGTGGCCTGCGGGGCGGGCACAGGGCCCGCCCCGACGACGAAAACCTGGCGCGTACGGTCTCCAGCGGCCGGACCTGCGGGTTAGTATCAGCCCCCGCCCCCGTCACGACCGCCCGATGCCCCCGGAGCGGAGGATGGCGAAGAAGAGCATCACCGAGAGGGCGGAGGCGAGGAGGAGTCCGCCGGTGCCGAGGAGCTGGGTGAGCGGGACGCCGCGCAGGGTCGGGCCCGAGCCGGTGCCGGCGAGGAGGGAGGCGGAGGCCATGGTGACGGCCGAGATCAGGAGCCCGGTAGAAACCCGATTGGCCGAGCGGTTGGTCTCGGAGACCGCGTCCTCCAGGCGCTCCAGGTTGAGCTGGACCTCGAGCTGGCCCTTGCGCAGCCGCGAAATCGTCTGCTGCACCTCGGAGGGCACGGTGCGCGCGAAACTCAGATAGTCCTCGCCCGCGCCCAGCAGCTCGCGGCCGATGCGCCGCGTGTCGGTCAGGTGCTTCAGGTAGAGTCGGAAGACGAAGGGCCGGATCGAGGCCACGATGTCGAGCTCCGGATCGAGCATGCGCGCGATGCCGTCGATGGTCGCCAGCGACTTCCCCATGAGCAGGATGTCGGGGGGGATCTTCACGTGGTGGCGGTTCAGGATCTCGAAGAGCTGCGTGAAGAACTTGCCCATGTCCATGCGCTGCAGTTCGACGCCGTAGTAGCGCTCGACCAGGTCGGCCGCGTCCGTCCGCAGCGCCGCCACGTTCACCTGGTCGGAGATCAGCTCCAGCCGGCGGAAGAGCTTGACCAGCGTGTCCATGTCCCGCCCGACGATGCCGAGCAGGAGCATGAGCAGGTCGTAGCGCCGGGCTTCGTCGAGCACCCCCATCATGCCGTAGTCGATGGGCGCGATCACGTTGCCCGGCAGCACGAAGAGGTTGCCTGGATGCGGATCGCCGTGGAAAAATCCGTCCTCGAAGATCTGCTTGAGGACGAACTCCACTCCGTTCTTCGCGATCAGCTTGCGATTGCAGCCGGCGCGGTCGAGCGCCTCCAGGTTCGAGATCTTGATGCCCTCGACGAACTCCATGACCAGCACGCGTTCGGTGGTCAGGTTTTCGTGTACGTAGAGCACGTGGATGCGCGGGTCGGCGCCGAAGCTCTGGCCGAAGCGACGGACGTGGTAGGCCTCGCGCGTGAAATCGATCTCCTTGCGGATCGAGCGGGCGAACTCGTCCACCATCCCGACGGGGTTGTAGGACTTGACCTCGGGGATATTGGCTTCGACGAGCTGGGCGAGTCCGTTGAGGATGTCGAGGTCGGTGGCGAGGGAGCGTTCGAGACCGGGGCGTTGGACCTTGACCACGACGCGGCGCTCGTCGCGCAGGCGGGCCTCATGGACTTGCCCGATGGAGCCGGCGGCGAGCGGCGTCGGGTTGAAGGAGGCGAAGATGCCGTCGAGCGGCGCCTTGAGCTCCTGCTCGATCTGCGCGCGCGCTTCCGCGGCGCTGAAGGGCGGAACCTTGTCCTGGAGCTTGCGCAGCTCGAGGATGAGGGGCATGGGGACCAGGTCGGGGCGCGTGGCGAGGATCTGGCCGAACTTGATGAAGGTCGGGCCGAGCTCTTCGAGCGCCATGCGGATGCGCTCGAAGGTCGTGAAAATGGCGGCGGAGCGGGCGTGGCGCTGGAACTTCAGGAAGGAGGCGATGGAGCCGAGGTAGCTGTCGATGTCGAGGCGGTAGGCGATGTCGCCGAACCCGTGTCGGGCGATTACCTGAAGGATCTGCCGGACGCGCTGGATATTGCGCAAGGTCTGCGGCAGGCGGGTGATGGTGGAAAGCGGCATGGCACCGACGACGCCGTTTAACGTCGTTCAACGTCGTTTGACGTCGTTCAACGGCGCTTAGCGTCGTTTAACGGCGTTCAACGGCGTTCAACGCCGTTCAACGTCGCGTAACGCCGCCCCACGTCGTCGAGCGCCGTCGAACGTCGGGTAGGGGCGAATGGGGCCTGGGCGCGGCTCCCGGCCGCTTGAACGTCGTTAAACGTCGTTAAACGGCGTCCGGCGGCGGCCCATCCGGGGTACCGGGGTCGGGCGCGGCCTTTTTTTTCTTTCGCGGCAGGCGGTCCTTGATCACCGCGAGATCTTCGCGCACGTGCTGAACGTCGGCGCGCAGGGCGTCAAACTCCCGGCGCGAGACGAAGCCGAGTTCGCCGCCGACCGGGCCGGCAAGCGCGGTCAGCACGGCCCGCAGCCGGGTCTTCATCTCTTCGCGGTTGCCGTGGATGCGGTCCGCGGCCTCGCGGGCGATGCGCTCCGCTTCGGCGTCGTCGAGGCCGGCGGACTGCGCCATCCGGCGCAGGTTTTCCGCGATCTCCTCGCGGGTGCCGGTGAGCAGGTCGAGCAGGTTCGGCAGCTTGTCCATGGCATTCTCCCAATGCGCGGACGGATCATACGGCGGACGCCGGAAGGGTGTCAAGGAATTGCGGCCGCATCGGCTTGCCGATAATGAAACGGGATAACCCGTTTCAAGGCCGGGCATTGCTCTTGACAGCGCGGGGCGCGGACCGTACCATGGCCCGCCCCTTCCGGTCCCCGCGAGTTACATTGCGACAGGATGCAACCCGTGCCTACGCGCACTGTGAAAGGCAAAGCCGGCGCCGGCAAGGCCGCTTCCGCGAAGGCCCCGGCCATCAAACAGCTCGAACTCCCGACCCCGACGCCGCCGCCGGCGAAGTCGTCCGACACGCGGACGCGCCGCGCGGTCGCGGCTGCGACCCCCGCCCTGAAGCCCTCCGCCCCCGCCCCCGCCCCCGCCGCGGCGCCGGCGCCGGCGGGCGGCAACGGCAACGGCAACGGCCACGGTGATCACCCGAGTCCGGCGCTGGCCGCCGCCGCCGCCCCGGACGTCCCCGAGCGCCCGGCCGTCGCGACCCCCGCCGCGCCCGTCTTCCGCACCACCGCGGCCGCCATGGCCGCCAAGCAGCGCGACATCTCCGTCTCCGAATTCTTCGCGAAGAACCGCCACCTCCTCGGCTTCGACAACCCGCGCAAGGCCCTGCTCACCGCGGTCAAGGAGGCCGTCGACAACTCGCTCGACGCCTGCGAAGAGGCCGGCATCCTGCCCGAGATCACGGTCATCCTCGAGGAGAAGGCCGAGGACCGCTTCCGCATGATCGTGCAGGACAACGGCCCGGGCATCGTCAAGCAGCAGATTCCCAAGGTCTTCGGGAAACTCCTGTATGGCTCGAAGTTCCACACGCTGAAGATGAGCCGCGGCCAGCAGGGCATCGGCATCAGCGCCGCCGGCATGTACGGCCAGATCACCACCGGCAAGCCGATCGTCATCACCTCCCGCACCGGCCCGCACAAGCAGGCCCACTACGCCGAAATCCACCTCGACACCGCGCGCAACCAGCCCGAGATCCTCAAGGAAGCGGACATCGACTGGACCCACCCGCACGGCACGCGCGTCGAGATCGAGATGACCGGCCGCTACCTGCGCGGGCGCGCTTCGGTCGACGAATACGTCTACCAGACCGCGATCGCCAACCCGCACGTCACCTTCCACTACGTGATGCCGGACCAGAGCCGCGTGGACTACGAGCGCGCCACCGATCGGCTGCCGCGCGAGCCGAAGGTGATCAAGCCGCACCCCTACGGCGTGGAGCTGGGGCTCCTGATCAAGATGCTCGACGCCACGACGTCGCGCAATCTGCGCGGCATGATGACCAGCGAGTTCTGCCGCGTCTCGTCGCGGGCCGCCGACGAGATTTGCGCGGCGGCGCAGCTCAAGGGCGAGAACCGGCCGCACGGCGTGGATCGCGTCGCCGCCGAGCGCCTGCACAAGGCGATGCAGGCGGCCAAGCTCATGGCCCCGCCCACCGATTGCATTTCGCCGATCGGCGAAGACCTGATCGAGGCCGGCCTGCGCAAGGTCATCAAGGCGGACTTCTACTGCGCCGTCAGCCGTTCGCCCGTGGTCTACCGCGGCAATCCCTTCCTGGTCGAGGCCGGCATCGCGTACGGCGGCGAGATGCCGCAGGACGAACTGGTGCGCGTGCTGCGCTACGCCAACCGCGTCCCGCTGCTCTACCAGCAGAGCGCCTGCGCGACCACCGAGGGCGTGCTCTCGATCGACTGGAAGAGCTACGGCCTGGCGCAATCGCGCGGCGCGCTGCCCGCCGGCCCGGCCGTCCTCCTCGTCCACATGGCGAGCGTCTGGGTGCCCTTCACCAGCGAGTCGAAGGAGGCGGTGGCCGACTATCCGGAGATCGAGAAGGAGATCAAGCTCGCGCTCCAGGAGTGCGGCCGCAAACTCGCCTCGCACATCCGCAAGAAGCAGCACCTCGCCTACGAGATCAAGCGCCGGTCGATCTTTCTCGCCTACGCCGGCGTGCTCGCCGAGTCGCTCGAAGGGCTGTGCGGCGTGAAGAAGGCGCGGATCGAAGCCGATCTCGACCGCGTATCCAAGAAGGCGATGCCGGACCTGGCCGAGCCGCCCAGAGCCGCCGAGGAGGAGGCGGACGCCGCCCCGCCGCCGGCCGGCGACCCCGCATCCGCCGCCGCCGCGCCCCCGCCCGACGCCAACGGAGGAGAGAAGTAGATGCCCGCTGCCACCACCGCCTCGGGCAAGAAGTTGCAGAAGGCCACGCTCAAGAAGCTCGAAGCCCTCGCCCTCGGCGTCTGCCGCGACCTCGCGAAAACAAAATCGCCGGCGATCGACATTCCGCTGCGCACGCTCTCGAACGTCAACTTCAACGCGCAGAAGCGCATCATCGAGATGGGCAAGGACACGCAGCAGCGGTTCTTCTTCAACATCTCGATGGTCAAGAAGTTCACCGAGACCTTCTACCTGTCGAACGAGTGTCGCCAGCTCATCGAGGCCGGCAAGACGACGAGCCTGCGCGACCTGTTCTACATGGCGAAGCCCGATTTCGAGGCGGCCTCGCGCGAGGAGTACGAGCAGGAGGAATCGGACGCCATCACCGAGGACATCGAGGTGACGGTGGACAGCCTGCGCGAGGAGCTCAACCTCTTCGCCTCCAACCGCGGCGCGCTGGTCGGGCAGTTGACGATCGTCGATCAGGGCGACACCATCGACGGCCGGCGCATGGGGTCGGGCGGCTGGTCGATCCCCTCCATCGTCGAGCCCAACATCGTCCAGTTCAAGAAGTGCGACGCGAAGTTCATCCTGCTGGTCGAAAAGGACGCGGTCTGGCGGCGCTTCAACGAGGACCGCTTCTGGGAGAAGTACAAGTGCATCCTGGTGCACGGCCAGGGGCAGCCGCCGCGCGGGGTCAGGCGCTTGCTGTATCGGATGGCGAACGAGCTGAAGCTGCCGCTCTACGTCTTCGTGGATAACGATCCCTGGGGCTACTACATCTACTCGGTGATCAAGCAGGGCTCGATCAACCTGGCCTACGAGTCGCGCCGGATGGCGGTGCCGGACGCGAAATTCATCGGCCTGTCGAGTTTCGACCGCGAAAAGTACGACCTCGACCTGAGCGTGACGATGAAGTTGAAGGACGAGGACGTGAGCCGGGCGAAGCAGATCCTGGGCTATCCCTGGTTCCAGAAGAAGGAGTGGCAGAAGGAGATCCGCAACATGCTGAAGGAGGGGCGGAAGCTGGAGCTGGAAGCCCTGTCGCGCAAGGGGATCAGCTTCGTCACGGAGGAGTACCTGCCGGGGAAGCTGAAGCGGAAGGAGTGGCTGGACTAGAGTGGGCGGTGGCCGGTGAACGGTGGACGGTGGACGGTGGACAGTGGACGGTGGGGGGTGGACGGTGGACGGTGGGAGGGCGAGGGGGCCTTGGGTGGTTCGGACCTGCCCTCTCCCCAGCCCTCCCCCGCTGCGGCGGGGGAGGGGGACAGTGCGGGGGGCGCGGCTCAGCCGGGGGCGGCGGTGCTCCCCCGGCAGTCGGAGCTACGGTCCCGTCGACATTCTTGGTGTGCCAAGCCGGGTGTAGGGGCGACCCTTGTGGTCGCCCCGATGGGCCAAAGACGGTGGCCTGCGGGGCGGGCACAAGGCCCGCCCCTAGTGTCCTGTCAACATCGATTCTTCCGGTCGGCGTAGGGGCGCCTCGTGAGGCGCCCCGAGGGGCCACGGATTGAACGACCCCAAGCAACGACGTTGACGGGACACTAGAAGGTCGCAACCGGTAGATTCGACGTTGACGGGCCACTACGCTTCGACATACTCGCAGCGGCTCTGGGGGCGCGGTGTTGGCAAGCCATCCTCCCGCATTCCGTCCAGGTGGAACCGGATGGCCTCCCGGATGTTCGCTTCGGTCTCCTTCACGGTCCGGCCGGTGGAGACGCATCCCGGAAGATCCGGCACGTAGGCCGAGAACTTCTTCCCGGCCTTCTCGATGACGATGGCAAACCGCATGACCTGGTTGCCATCCAAGCGGGCCTGTTTCCCAATGCTCCGGCTCTTCCCCCTCACGGTGCGGCCCCCGCGGCCGTCACCCCGTTCTCCAGCGTGCCGATCCCCTCGATGGTGGCGGTCATGACGTCGCCGGCCTTGAGGTAGACCGGCGGCGTGCGAAACGCGCCCACGCCTCCGGGAGTTCCCGTAAGGATCACGTCCCCCGCCGCCAGGTCGTGGATCTGCGAAACGTACGAGACCAGCTCCGGCACCCCCACCATCATCGAAGCGGTCGGGGCGTCCTGCCGGATCTCGCCGTTCACCCGCAGCACCAGGCGCAGCGTCTTCCAGTCGAGCTCATCCGGCGTGACCAGCTCGGGGCCCATCGGGAGGAAGGTCCGGAAGCTCTTCGCCCGGTACCACTGCTTGTCCGACGCCTGGCAGTCGCGCGCCGTAACGTCATTTGCGATCGTGAAGCCGAAGACGTGCGCGAGCGCCTCCTGCGGCGAGAGCGGTCCGCACGCGTCCTGGATCACCACGGCGAGTTCGACCTCGTAGTCGACCTGCTCGGACATCGCGGGCAGCCGCACGCGCGCGTCCGGTCCGATCACCGCGTTCGCGGCCTTGGCGAAAAGCAGCGGGCGCTCCGGCGCCTTCGCCGCCTGTTCCGCCACGTGTTCCTGGTAGTTGCGGCCGACGCAGATCACCTTGGGCGGTCGCAGGATCGGGGCCTTGAGGATCAGCCCCTCGCGCGGCAGCACCACCTTGGGATCGGAGAAGCACTTGCCGAGATCGAGATCGCACAGCCGTCCGTAGGCGCCCTGCTGCAGGAAATCCCCTACGTCCTCAAAGCGGAAGGGGCGCTTGAAGGAGCGGAAGTAGGCGAGTCCCAGGTCGAGCACGTGCTTGCCCTGGACGAGGCCGGCGCCGACCCGGGTGGAGGACTGGAAGGTGATGAAACGCATGGCGCCTCCGGCAACGCGGGGATGACGTCCCCCCCGGAAGGGTGGGAAGGGGGTTACGTTACCGGAAGCGCCAGTCGAATGCAAGCAATCGCAAAGCGGTGGGGGGATGTCCGGTATTGCGGGTCGGGGCGGGGCTCCGCCTGCGCCGGGCTTCCCGCGATTCGGGCAGCCGGCGCGCGCTCGTAGGGGCGGTTCGCGAACCGCCCCTACGGTGGACGGCCTGCGCAATACCGGACATGCACCCCAACGGGAGAGGGAGGGGGGGGCGGGGGCGGCGCGGTGGGTGGGGCGTCAGGGTGTGCCGAGGGCGCCGGGCGCGGCGCGGCGCGCGGATACGTAGCGCGCCGTGCCGCCCCGGACGCGAGGCAGAAGAACATTCTGGCAGCTCAAGGGAGGCGCTGCGAGGACCGCCTCCGGCGTCTGCCGGACGCGCGCGGCACGCGGCCGCGCTCGACCAGGGTTGCTCGCTTCCTCCCGCCCCGCGACCGGGGAAGGGGAGGACACGACCCGGTAAAAAAAACCTCGGCGTCCGAGGGTCAGGGACGCTCCACCGGCCGGAGGCTACGCGCTCGCGGCACGGCGCGGTCGCGCCGGGCCCGTCGGCTCCGGGCCGGCGCCGCCGACGTTTCCGGCCGCGCGTTCGGCGCGCGCGGTCGCCTCCGCCGGACCCGCGCGCAGGTTCCACATCGGACCGGTCGCCTGCGCCATCCGTTCGGCCTCCTCGTAGCACGCGGCGGCCTCGCGGTAGCGGTTCAGCGCAAAGTACGCGTCGCCGCGTCCCGACATGGCGCGATCGTCGCGCGGGAACGCGAGGAGCGCGCGATTGAACCACTCCAGCGCCCGTTCGGCGTGCCCCAGGAACAGGCAGCGCCGGCCCTCCGCATGGCAGCGGGAGGCTTCCTCAAGATTCCAGGTCATGCGATACCTCCACCACATCTCTGGATCGCCCGCGGCGTTCCCACTCGCACACACCGCAGCGCGGCCGGTCCCACACCGGCCGTGCCGTTCCCACCGTGTCGGCGCCGCACGCGGGCGGCGCGGCGCCGTCATCATCCACGAGAACCGGAGGCCGCCGCCGCTCCCGGACATGGTCGGGCACTCACCCGATCCCCGGATCAGGCGCGGGGGCGGCACCGATGAGACCGCCGCAGGGCGCGCTCTCCGGCATCGGCCGGGCCCACCGCGCGCCCTGCTGGGGGGAACTCCCCCCGCTCGACGCCTGATCCGGGGCCACTCCGGGGCGGTTGGGGCCGCTTCACCCCTGCCGACCCCCGAACGACCGTCTCCGACCTCGCGGCCGGCGGCGGCCGAACACCCTCAAAACTATGGCGGGCTCGCGCCCCAAACCCGGCCGCAACCGCACCGGTCGATTGCGGAATTCGGATTTCGGATTGCGGATCAGCTCCTGGCCTTGCCGGCTTGCGTCAATCCGCAATCCTGGTCGCGCTGCCAGGAAGCGTAGCCGTACGGATCCGAGCAGGTTGCAAAAAACACGAAGAGCCACGGGTCGCGAGGATCCCCGTGGCTCTTCGGGTGTTCTGCGTACGCCGCCCGGCGGCGGCGCGAAAGGCCGCTAGCCGGGAGCGCCCCGAATGGCGCCACGAGACCTGGAGCCGGACCGTCCGCGCCCGGCCACCGGCCGCTGCGCGCACGTGAAATCGACAGAGAGATTCCGAGCCGTCATCTGCTTCACTCCGCTTCGACACCCGGCCGGAGTTCCCCGCACCGGCCGCGGTACCATGTCCGTGATTGTCCTCTAGAACGGGCAGGCCTGGAAACGGTTCGCGAATTTTTCCGCGCGGCGAAAACGGTCGCGGCGGGCGGGCCGGCGTGGTAGGGTGGACGTCCCGGCACGAGCGGCGGTCGCAAACGGCAGCGATCCGTGGCCCATCGGTGCTGGCCGGAAGGCCTGCACCACAATTGCCGGAGACCGCCCGAACGATCACCGATCAGCTCGAAACCCTTGTGACGCAGGCGTCCTCGCCTGCGCCGCGAGGTCACCGGCACGGGAGTCCCGGCCGGCGGCCTCGATCCCCGGAACGGGGCGAGTTCGCGCGCATCGACCGGTTGCGACAGCCTCACGAGGCGGGAGTCATGCCCTACGTCTGCGGCATCGACGAGAACGGCCTGGGGCCGAAGCTCGGTCCGCTGACCGTGACGGCGGTCCTGCTGGAGGTCGAGGACGCGCGCCCGCGCGAGCTGTGGCGGCGCGCGCGGCGCGTGGCCCGCGGCCGTGCGCTGCGCGACGCCGCCCTCGCGTTCGGCGACAGCAAGCGCCTCGGCGGGTTCGCCGCCATGGGGCGGATCGAACGCACCGCCCTGCTCCTCGGCCGCGCCGTGTTCGGCCCCAGCGCGAGTTTCGCCGAGTACTTCGCCCAGGTCTCCCGCTACGGCGCCGCCGACCTCCGCCGGCCCTGCCCGGCCGCCGCCGCGCCTAAATGCTGGACCCCCGACCTGCCGCTCCCGGTGTGGGACGCGCCGCCCCCACCCTCCCCCGCGGCGCACGCTCCCGCCCCGCCCGCCGACCCCGCGCCCGAGCGCTACGCCGCCTGGGCCGCCGCCCTGCGCGACGGCCTCGCGCAGGCCGGCATCCGCCTCGTCGACCTGCGCTCCGCCCTGTGCTGCCCCGGCGTGCTCAACGCCCGCCTCGACTCCGGCCTTCACCTGAGCAAGCTCGGCCTCGAATTCGTCCTCATCGAGGACCTGCTCGCCCACGTCCACGCGCGCGTCGCCGCGCCGGTCCAGTTCGTCTGCGGCCGCCTGGGCGGCACCCGCGACGGCTATCCCCGCTTCTTCCGGTTCCTGCGCACCTTCCCCTGCACCGACTGGGAAGTCCGGCCGCGCGTCAGCCGGTACGAATTCGAAGGCCTGGGGAGCGTGAGCTTCGTCGAGGATGCCGAGGACGCGCACCTGCCGGTGGGCCTGGCTTCCGTCGTCGGGAAGTACGTGCGCGAGGGCTTCGTGCACCGCGAGAATCTTTTTTTCGGCGGGCAGGTGCCGGGGCTGGCGGCGACGAGCGGGTACCACAATGCGGCGACGGAGCGGTTCGTGGCGGGAACGGAGGCGGTGCGGCGGCGGGCGGGGATTCCGGACGATTGCTTCGTGCGCCGGCGGTAGCGGCGTTCAATGTGCGGGCGGCGGCGAGCCCTTGCGGTCCAGGGCCTCGGAGATCGCGTTGTGCAGGCGGCGGGTGTCGGCAGTCGGCCCGAGGCGGCTGAGCCAGGCGCGCAGGGCGGCTACGCCCGTGGCGTCCAGGTCGCCGCCGGCGAGGAGCGCATCCGGCAGATCGCAGCGGCGGCCTTCCGCGCGGTAGAGCCGCCACTGCGTGGCCAGCGCCTTCTGCGCGCGCGCGGGCGTGAGCGCGCCCTGCACGATGAGGATGGTGGCGACGCGCAGGTCGTCGCGCGAGAGGGCGACCCCCTCGGCCGCGGCGGTCGTTCCGGGGACGAAACGTTCGATGTAGAGGCAGAGCGAGTCCAGCGCATCGGCCGGAACGGCGCCCGCGTCGGCCAGGATCGTGCGTAGGGTCTTCTCTGTACCCGTCTCGCGGGCCGCGACCGCCTGGGCGACGCATGCGTCCAGGCGGGGCTCCTCGATCAGGCGATAGTGGGCCAGCAGGTTGGCGAGCCGGCGGTCCAGCTCCTGGGGGTCCGGCGCACCGACGCTGCGCGCGGTGGTCGGCCGCTTCGTGCGCCGCGCGGTGCCCGCGTCCGGGCTGGTCAACGGCCGGGTCTCGCGCGCGAGCACCGCGCTCTTGGTCTCCGGATTCTGCAGGCAGTAGCGGTCGAGGGCGGATTCGTAGCGGTGGGGATTCGTCGCGCCGCGCAGGCAGGCAGCGGACCACAGGCCGAAGGCGGCCACCGCGGCGTCCGGGCCCTGGCGCAACTCGCGCACAGTCACCGGGCGCAGGTCGTCGTCAAGCAGCACCAGCGGGATCACGGGCACGGTGAGGATCTTCTCCACGGCCGCGCGCAGGTTGCCGTCGGGTGTGGTCGGGTCGACCGGGCACTCCAGGCGGAAATGCCCCTCGCCGGGAAGATCGGCCTCGAGCAGGAGCTGGAACAGCCCACCTTCCGGATAGTTGTAGGTGGCGTAGACCACCTGCAGGTCGGCATGGAAGAGCGCCGCCGACAGCTCGCCGACGCGCGCGAAGAGTCCGTAGCGATCGGAGGCGCCCAGCACGCGCGGTTCCCACAGGCGCTGCGGTCCGGCCGGCGAAATCCGGTCCAGGAAGGCCTCGATGAAACGCTCCTCGACCGGGAGCGGGCAGGTGGCCTTGTCCTCGACCGTGAGCACCACCTGCCGACAGAAGCGCAGCCGATCCTCGCGGATTTCCCACTTGTTGGCAGGGCTGCCGATGACCGATTCTCTGGGCATGCGACAGATCCCCGAATGAAGAGCGCGCATGATACTAGATCGGCAGGTCGCGGCAAAGAGTTTTGTGTGATAATTGTGAGTATTACTCGGGTCGCGCGGGGGGGGGGGGGGGGGGGGCGGGAAGTGTGGCCTGGCGCCCGTGCAGTGAATCCCCCATGCACCCGCGGGGACAGGACACGGGTCGGGGAGTGGGGGAGAGCGCGCGGTTTTTGGTTGACAGGAGGCGGGCGAGAGCATAGGATGACGCGCCTCACGGGGACGTAGCT
>JACRIP010000374.1 GCA_016220045.1 Planctomycetota bacterium | reverse complement strand
TACTCTTGTAGCGCTGAAGGCTGGCCATGGGTTTGGTATATACCAGCCAGCGCGGAGAGTCAAGAAGAAAGCGTCGGAGTTCGCGGATCTGGCTGAAATGCCCGTAGTACAACGGTCCGATAACACCAGGGAGCCGGGGCGACCAGCTGCTCCAGAGGCATAATTTGGTATATACATTCGAATCGCCCGAGAGTCCTTGATTCTACTGGGCTCCGCGACAACGGCTTGCAGTAACCCGGAAAGTAGGGCTAGAGTCCTGTCAACGTCGTTGCTTGGGGTCGTTCAATCCGTGGCCCCTCGGGGCGCCTCACGAGGCGCCCCTACGCGGACCGGGAGATTCGATGTGGACAGGACACTAGCCTCCCACTCCGGTCCTGCCCCGAAACACGCGGGGGCGGCCCCGACGAGGCCGCCCCCACGATCAGCTCAGCTCGGCCCGCGCCGCGGGCGCCTAGAACTGCCAGTAGTCGTTGATGTTCTCGTCCGAGTTGATCGCCTTCAGCACGTCGTCGCAGGACTTGCCCTCGACGTAGCTCCGAATGAAGAGCATGCCCGCCTTGTTGTACGCGCTCGCCGAGTCGGTCGTGTAGTACACCGTCCCATGATTGAAGACGTACCAGTAGTACTGCCCGCCGTAGCACGAATGCAGGTAGATCGCCTCCCAGTTCATCGCCGGCATGTCCCCGGCGCCCGCCTTCACGACGATGCGCACGTTGTCGTCGCCGCCCAGCGAGTAATGGTAGTCCTGCCAGCGCTGCTGCCGGCCGCGCGTCAGGTGCATCCGCGTCCCCGCACCCCCCGCCGCCGGGAAGCGCGCATGGTCGTACGTGCTGCGCTTCCCCTTCACCGCGAAACCTTCGACCTGTACCGGATCGAACTTCTCCGCGGTGCGCGCGTCGTCCGCATATTCCGCTTCGGCGAACATGAGTTGCGGATGCTCCTGGTGATCCCTGAGGTACTCCCAGTTCACCGGCACCTGCTCGTCCGCGATGTTCATGAATTCCTTCACCGTCTTGAACCCGGTCTCGAAGGCGTAGCCCATGCCGAAGTTCGAGTGCCCGTCATAGGCCACGACCGAGTCCTTCGTCGACAGGGCGATCTTCGCCAGCTTCTGCGACTTCCAGGTGTAGACCGACCAGTAGACGGTCTTGCCGCTCCGGTCTTTCCCCTGGACGATGGTCGGGTTGGTGCGGCTGTCCTTCCTGGCGGTGCGCAGCCAGTCCTCGACCTGCCACGGGCCCATGCTGCCGTGGCCGGAGAGCAGGAAGGCGGAGCGCGTGACCCAGAGGGCGACCTTGTCCTCGCCCAGCGACTTCGCGCCCGCCATCAGCCGGGCGGTCAGCATCTCCGGCGTACCCCCGAGGGTCGGCGCGCGTCCCTCGACGTAGAGGGTTGTCTCCTGCCCGGGGGGCAGCTCCAGCGCGCCGCCCGGGCAGCGGCCGGTGTGGTCCGCGCCGCGATAAAGGCCGAGCTTCGCGTCCGGCCACTCCAGCTTGAGCACGCTGCCCGCCGGCGCGGAGGCGATCGCCTTGACCGTGAGCGTGAGCAGGTCGTTCTCGCCGCGCACGCCGTTCGCATCGTCGAGGTCGGAGACGATCACGTTCTGCCCGTCGCCGCCCGCGCCACCGTCGTTGTCGTCGTCGTCCAGGTTGAGCGGGAGCGCTTCGCCGACGGTCTCCTCCTTGTCCTCCCCGAGGACCGAACCGTCCGGCCGGGTCAGGGCGAGGTCGGGCCTGGTGTTCACCGGCGCGACCGAGCGCCGCAGCGATTCCTTGCCGGTGCGGGAGCGCTTGAGACTCGACACCCAGCTCCCGGACAGGCGCTCCTGGTTGCGGCTCAGGGTGTAGGTGCCCTTGATCGTCTCGGTCTGCGGCGTCGGGGTCGGGTTGTTGAGCGCATCGACCACGCCGGCGGGGCTGCGCGTGAACGTGGTCTTGAGGACGTAGCCCACGACCTTCCCGGTGCCGGTGAGCGTCTCGCGGTCGGTCGGGCCGAAAATCCAGGTCGCGGTGAGACGATAGGTGCCGTCGGCCTGGCGCGCGACCGTCATGTCGCCGGTGTAGCCGCCGCGTTCGCTGTGGCGCCCGGTCAGGCTCCATGTCCCGTCCGGAATCACCGTAGGCGCGGCGTCGAGCAGCGCGGGCAGGAAGCATCCGAGGGCCAGGGCCGCCAGTGCGGCGAACGCCGCAACGCGCGGCGCGATCGGGAAACCGGACCGGACCATAAGCAGGCCTCCACCCGACACCAGGAGCGCTGCGAGCGCCGCAGCGCGAAACCGTCCCCAGGGAAGCCGTGAGCCTAGCATAGGGGGACGCCTCGTCCAAGCGGATTCCCGGCGCGTGATGCGGAAATCGGGTTGAGAAGATCGGGGGGAAGATGGCCACCGAACACACGGAACACACCGGGAGCCGACTTTTCTTGACGGGGGGGGAGGTGGTGCACCCCGGGCTCGGCCGCGGCGAAGCGGCGGGTGCGCGTGGCCGAGCTCCCGCCCCGCCGCCGTCGAGGATCGATCGAAGCGCCAACCGGCCCATTCAAACGGTCCTTTCGGTGTGTTCCGTGTGTTCGGTGGCTATCAATCCCGCCTCCCCCCCAACCCCTCACACCCCTCCCACGCCACGAGATCCCGCTGTCCACCCTACAGTGGCTATTTTCCCCGACTTTCTCATCCACTCCGCGCCTTCCCCCCGCGCTTCGTGTATAATCGCGCCCGCAGAAGGAGCGCCGATGGAACTTCGCGTGGAAGGCCTGGCCCGGCGGTTCGACCAGGTGAACGCCGTAGCCGGGATCGATTTGACGGTCAAGGGCGGGGAGATTGTCGGCCTGCTCGGGCCGAACGGCGCGGGCAAGACCACGACCCTGCGCATGATCGCGGGCATCCTGCCGCCCAGCGCCGGGCGCGTGTTCCTGGGCGAGCTCGACGTCTGGGCGCGGCCGATCGAAGCCAAGCCGCGCATCGGCTTCCTCTCCGGCGACACCCAGCTCTACCAGCGCCTGACGCCGCGCGAGGTCCTGTTCTACTTCGGACGGCTCTACAGCATGGCGGAGGACCGGCTGACGCGGCGCGTCGCGCTCCTGATCGAGCAGCTCGAGATCGGGTCTTTCGCCGACCGCCTGTGCGGCGCCCTGTCCTCGGGTCAGCGCCAGCGGACGAATATCGCCCGCGCCTTCCTGCACGAGCCCGATCTCCTGATCCTCGACGAGCCGACGTCGGCGCTCGACGTGGTCAGCGGGAGCTTCATTGTCGAGGCGATCCGGCGCGAGCGCGCGGCCGGGCGGGGCATCCTGTTCTCGACGCACGTGATGGGCGAAGCCGAGTACCTGTGCGACCGGATCTGCCTGCTGCACGAAGGGCGGATCGTGGATGCGGGGCGGCTGGAGGAGCTGCTCGCGCGCTCGGGCTGCCGCAATCTGACGGACGCCTTCCTGAGCCGCGTGGGGCGCAGCCCCGGAGGCACGGCATCATGAGGTTCTCGCTGGTCTGGACGATCTTCCGCAAGGAGATCGCGGAAACGCTGCGCGACCGGCGCACGCTGATCATGATGATCGGCCTGCCGGTGGTGCTCTACCCGCTCGTGGTACTGGGCGGCACCGGGCTCGCCGAGACCCAGGCGACGCAGATCGAGGCCCGGGTGTCCACCGTAGCCGTGTGGGGCGCGCTGCCGCCGGAGCTGGCGGCGGCGCTGGGGGCGGAGGCCGCCAAGCTCAAGCTGGTGGAGTGGACCGGCGCGCCCGCTGAGCTGCGCAGCGACCTGGAGACCGGCCGGATCGCGGCGCCCCCGCTGCCGCCGCGCGATCCGCCGGCGGCCGTCCCCCCCGGGGGAACGCCTGATCCGTCCCCGCCGGCGCCTGCGCCTGCTCCGACGGCGCCACCCGCCGCCCCGCCCGACCCGCTGGCCGACGCCGCGCGCGCCGTGGTCTCGAGCCGCGAAGTGGACGCCGTGCTCGTGACCTGGAGCGCGCTCGGACCGGACCTCGCCGGCGACCGGCTGGGCCGCCTCGCTATCTACTACGATTCCGTGCGGCCGGATTCCTCCCAGGCGCGCGGTCGCCTGCGCGCCGAACTGGACGACTTCCGCACCGCCCTGGTGACGCGACGCGAGCAGGAGCACGCCCTGCCCCCCGGCTTCGCGCGCGGACTCGACGTCGCCTCCACCGACGTCGCGCCCCCGCAGCGCAAGGCCGGGCACGTCTTCGGCGTCGGCATCTCCTTCCTCCTCATCCTGATGTCGCTGATGGGCGGCTTCTACCCCTCGATCGACTTCACCGCGGGCGAAAAGGAGCGGGGCACGATGCAGACGCTGCTCTGCGCCCCGCTCTCCGCCGCCGAGATCATCTGCGGGAAGTTCCTCGCCGTCTGGTCGATCTGCCTGATCACCGGGCTGGCCAACGTCGCCAGCCTCGCCGCGACCTTCTCGCGCATCGTGCCCGCGGGCGCGCGCGACATGCTCCGGCTCGAGCCCTCGGCCTACGCCATCACCTTCCTCCTCTTCCTGCCGGTGAGCTTCATCACCTCCGCCGCCTTCCTCGCCGTCGGCGCCTTCGCCAAGGACTTCAAGGACGGGCAGAACCTCGTCACCCCGGTCTACATGCTCTTCGCGCTGCCGATCGGCCTGACCATGCTGCCGGGCATGGAGCTCACGCCCGCGACCAGCTTCGCGCCGGTGCTCAATCTCGCCCTGCTGATCAAGGCGCTCCTGGTCGGCGAAGCCCGGCTCGAGACCGCCTTCCTGACCCTGGTCTCCTCCTTCGCGTACGGGGCGCTGGCGATCCTGGCGGCGGCCCAGGTATTCGCCCGAGAGCAGGTGCTGCTTGGGGGGCGCGAATCGCTGCGCACCACGCTCGGGCTGGAGCGGCGCCCGGGCGGCCGGCCGGGCCCGACCTTCGCCTTCGTCTTCTTCTCGGTGATGCTGGCCGGTCTGTTCTACGGGAGCCTGTGGGCGGAGGGGCGGGGGGTGCTCGGCGCCCTGCTCCTCGTCCAGTACGGTTTGATCCTGACGCCGACGCTGGGCGCGGTCCTCGGCTTCGGTTTTCCGTTCGCGGAGACCTTCGCGCTGCGCCGGCCGCCGGCGCGCGGGCTGGCCGCGGCGGCGCTGATCGGGGTGTCGGCCTGGGCGGCGGCCTCGCCGCTGGTGCGGCTCCTGCCGCCGCCGGAGTCGCTGGTGAAGGCGATGGAGAAGAGTCTGGCGCTCGGCGGCGAGGCGCCGCTCTGGGTGCTCTGGCTGGTGGTCGGGCTGACGCCGGGGCTGTGCGAGGAGGCGCTCTTCCGCGGGCTCCTGCTCTCCGGCTTCCGCCGGCTCGGCAAGTGGCCCGCGATCCTCGTCACGGCCGGGTGCTTTGCGGTCTACCACACGTCGGTGTATCGGCTGCTGCCGACCTTCGTGCTGGGAGCGCTGCTCGGCTGGCTGGTCTGGCGCACCGGCTCGCTCGCCTGCAGCGTGCTGGCGCACGCGCTGAACAACGCGCTGATTGCGACGCTCGTGCGCTGGGAGCCGGCGGCGCAGGCGATGGGTGGGAGCGGCGGCGTGCCGCTTTCGTGGTCCGTCGCGGGGTTGGTTGGCGTGATCGCGGGTGTGTGGCTGCTCCGGGAAACACCGGGGGCGGAGGGCCGCGGTGGTGATGCGGACCCACAGGGGGGATCGGGGGGCCCGGGCCGGGCGAACGCGGGGTGAGCCTCCAACCAGGGTTTGGGGGTTTAGCGGTTTGGAAGTTTGGAGCGCCGGGGGGACAAGCGACCGAGGTTCAGTTCACGGCGGAACTGTCGGCAAGCGGTACGCAACCTGCGGCGGGCGTTCGCCGCCGAGGACCTCCAAACTCCCCAACCCCCAAACCCCCAAACGTTACGGCGGCGGCGGCGGACCTCCCGGAAACACACGCCCCATCCGCGCGGCCATGCGTTGCCGCAATTCATCGAGGAGCGCCGCCGTAACCGTCGCGAGGCCGCGCTCGCGCGCGACCTTTTCGACGCCGGCGACCACCAGGCCGCGCGCGAAGAAGGGGATGCGCCCGATGCGCGCGCGCGCCTCCGCGGTCCACGCCAGCTCGGGCGCGACCGGGGCCATGTAATTCGCGCCGGCCGCGGGCTCGATCAGGCGACCGCCGTAGGCGCCCGGGACGTAGCCGCAGGAGGGATCCTCGGCGAGCGGATCGCCGGTCGCGGCGAAGGCCTTGCAGCGGCAGCCGCCGCAGAGGCGCGCGAACTCGCACGCGCCGCAGCGCCCGCCGAGCGCGCGCTCGCGCAGCGCGCGGAGGAGCGGCGCGTCCCGCCAGAGCTCGCCGAAGCGCGTCTGTCGCAGGTTGCCGACCGCCAGGGGCATGAAGGGACAGGGCGTCAGGTCCCCCTCGGGATCGATGCGACAGTAGTACTGGCCGGCGGGACAGCCGCCGGTGAAGGTGCGGGAGGCCGCACCCGCCGGATCGGCTTCCCAGGCGATGCGGCGGAAATGCGGCGCGCACTTGGCGTTCACCAGCATCGGCCCGGCCGTGCGCAGGGCGGCCGCCTCGCCATCGGTCGGCGTCGGGGCCGCGGCGGCACCCGCGGCGCCCGCGACCGCGGCGCGCCGCCGGGCCGCGATTTCGTAGAGCCGGCGCAGGAGTTCCTCGTTCTCCCCCGGGGTCAGGTCGTCGAGCTCACGCCCGCGCCCCGTGCGCACCAGCAGGTAGAGGTTGAAGACCTGCGCGCCGAGCCGGTCGGCGAGCTCGATGATCTCAGGTATTTGCCCGAGGTTCGCGCGCGAGGCGGTGCACTGGACCAGGCAGGCGAGGCCGGCGCGGCGCGCGGCTTCGAGGCCGCGCAGGGTCGCGGCGAAGCCCCCGGGATGGCGCCGGAACTCGTCGTGGACGGGCGCGGACGGCCCGTCGATCGACACGCCGACGCCGGTCACCCCCGCCGCGGCCAGGCGCGCGGCGACGGCTTCGTCGAGCAGGACGCCGTTCGTGCCCAGGACGACCGTCATGCCGTGGTCGGCAAGCCGGCGCGCGAGGTCGTAGAGGTCCGGCCGCCACAGCGGCTCGCCGCCGGTCAGGATGACGAGCGCTTCGCGATTGACCTCGGCGATGCCGTCCGCGACCCGGAACAGCTCCGCGCTCGACAGCTCGGCGCCGGCGGAGTCCTCCTCGCGCCCGGCCGGCAGGTAGCAATGGATGCACCGCTGGTTGCAGCGACGGGTGACATTCCAGGACACGACGCCGAGCGGCGGGGTCGAAGGGGGGACGGCGGGAATGTCCATGCTAGTCGAGGCCCGGCGGGTGCGCGATCCACGGCGCGAGCACCTCGCGCGCGGGCACCGGGAAGCCGTTCTTGACGGCGGTGGCCTCGCCCGCCACTTCCTCCCAGATCTCGGGCTTGCCGTCCCAGTCGAGCTTCCAGCGATACGATCCGCCGGGCTCGAGCCGGACGGTGCGCCGCGCCGGGCGCGTGCGATCGCGCACTTCGAGTTTGAGGCGGGCCGGCGGCACGCGCTCCGGCAGGGAGATCGGCAGCGGGCCGATGCGCTGCCCTTCCATGTACAGGGTCCCGCCCTCGCCCTGGCTCTTCACGATCAGGCTGGCGAGCATCTGACGCTCCAGCGGCGTAGGCCCGCCGCGCAGCTCCTCGTAGCGTGCCAGGTACCGGCGGGCGAGGGCGAGCACGTCCGCTTGCCTGAGGAGCTGCGCCATGCGGTAGATCGGCTCGGGATCCGTCGGCGCGTGCGCGAGCGCCTCGGCGTAGCGCTCCGCCGCTTCGGCCCAATGTTGGCGCGCGAGGGCGGCGTCGCCGGCAGCCAGCGCCGCTCCGGGGTCGGCCGCGCCGCCGCGCGCCGG
>JACRIP010000084.1 GCA_016220045.1 Planctomycetota bacterium | reverse complement strand
CCCCCCACCGCCCACCGCCCACCGCCCACCGCCCACCGCCCGCCCCCCACCGCCCACCGTCAGCGTGGCACCGGCACCTTGGCCAGCGCCTCGTCGACGATCGTGCGCGGGAGCACGCCGGAGTACTTGCTCTTGGTATCGAGCATGATCCGGTGGGCCAGCACCGGCACGGCGAGCGCCCGCACGTCCTCCGGCAGGACGTGGTCCCGCCCCTCCACCCGCGCCCGCGCCTGCGCCGTCCGGTAGAGCGCCAGCGACCCGCGCGGCGAGATCCCCAGCTTGAGCCGCGCGTCCCCGCGCAACGCCTCCACCAGCTTGAGCAGGTACTCTGCCACCGCCCGGTCGAAGCGCACCAGCTTCACCTGGTCCTGCAGGTCGTTGACCTCGGCACAGGTAACCACCGGATTCAGCCCGTCGAGCGGATGGCGATCGTTCTGCCCGTAGAGGATTTCCAGCTCGTGCTCGAGCTCCGGGTAGCCGAGCGAGACCGCGAGCGTGAAGCGGTCGAGCTGCGCCTCCGGCAGCGGGTAGGTCCCGTGGAAGTCGCCCGGGTTCTGCGTGGCGACCACGAAGAAGGGCCGCGGCAGCTCGCGCCGCTCGCCTTCGACCGTCACCTGCCGTTCGCTCATGACCTCGAGCAGGGCGGATTGCGTGCGCGGCGAGGTCCGGTTGATCTCGTCGGCCAGGAGCACGTGCGTGAAGACCGGTCCGGCGCGGAACACGAAGCTCCCCTCCTTCGGGTTGTAGAAGGAGGAGCCGGTGATGTCCGCGGGCAGGAGATCGGGCGTAAACTGGATGCGGCGGAAGGTGCCGTCCACGGATCGGGCCAGCGCCTTGGCGAGCGTGGTCTTGCCGGTCCCCGGCACGTCCTCCAGGAGCGTGTGGCCGCCGGCGAGCATGGAGATCAGCACCAGGCGCAAGCTCGCGGCCTTGCCGCGGATCACGGTCGCAAGGTTGTTTTCGATCCGGCCGACGGTGGCGGCAAAGGCACCGCTCACGCGAGACCCTCCAAGAGAGAGCGCAGTCGTTCCCGCTCGGCGCCGTCGTCCGGCCGGCCGAAACGCACCGCAGAATAGGCCCGCGCGAAGGCCAACGCCGCGCGCAGTTCCGCCGCTCCCAGGCCGCCCGCCGGGGCCCCCGCCCCCGCCCCCGCCCCCGCCGCCGGCGCCGGCGCGACCGCTCGCGCCAGCAGATCGCCCAGGTGTTCACCCCAGGTGCGGCTGGCCGGGCACGCGATTCCGCGGCGCGCCAGCCAGGCCTCGAACGCACCCGCCAACTCGGACCAGCGGGCGTCGCTTCCGGCGTAGGCGAACTCCCGGCGCCGCTCGGCACGCCGCCGCCGCAGGCGGACGACCGCCCGCAGCAGCACGTAGAAGAGGATGATCGCACCGCCGACCACCGGCCCCCACCGCGTCCAATCCAGGTTCTTGATCCACACCCAAGCGGCCGCCAGCGCATCCGCCACGCGCTCCGCGGTCCGCCGCCAGCGGTCCGGCCGTTCCCCGGTCACCGTCGGCATGCCGTCCGGGGGCGTCACCTCGACCGTCACCCAGCACCCGCCGCCGCCCCCGCCCCCTCCCACCCCTCCGGCCGCGCCCGCGCCGCCCGCCTCGCCCCCCGGCGCGTCGATCCACGTCTCGGCCCAGGCGTGGGCGTCCTGCTGCCGCACGACCAGCCCACCCGCGTCCGTCGCCTCGTGCGCGAAATAGCCCGAGACGTAGCGCGCCGGCAGCCCCAGGCAGCGCAACAGGATCACCGCCGCCGAGGCGAAGTACTCGCAGTGAGCCGAGCGTTTCTCGAGCAGAAAGTCCGAAACCGGATCGCCGGCGCCGGGCGTCGCCGTCAGGCTGTAGGCGTGATGGCTGCGCAAGTACCGCAGCACGCCGAAGAGCTTGTCCACGGCCGGCGCAGCGGTCGCGGCGATCCCGGCGGCCAGTGCGCGCACGCGCGGGTCCAGCTCCGGCGGCAGCGCGAGGCAGCGCGCCCGCTCCTCGGCATCCGGCGCGCGCGATAGCGGCCCCGCGCCCAGCGCCGCCGCGGCGCCCCCGCGCCCGCCGATGAGCGCGCCGCTGCCGGGGACCAGGTGATACACGTAGGGCGCCGGATCGAGGGCCTGCAGCGCCGCGCCGGCGCCGGTTTCCATCAGCGCCGGCGGCTCCTGCGACCCGCTCAAGTCGACACTCGCCGCGTCGAGCGGCGCGAAGACCCAGTTCGTGCCCGCCAACAGCCGCGTCACTTCGACCACGCGCCCGGTCGCTCCCCCCGTCGCCCCGGCGGCCCCCGGCCCGCCCGCCGCGCCCAGCTCCTCCGCCGCCGCCGTGTGGAACTGCCGGGACTCCGGCGTCGGCCCCCACGCCCCCTGCGTGTAGGTATCGAACGCCAGCCCGCGCAGGTGCCCATCGGGCAGGTCGGCGTCGGTGCGCAACGCGCGGAGCATCGACCGCTCCGCCAGCCGCGTCGGCCCGAGCACCGGCTGGGTCGTGAACCCCGGCAGCGCCCGCCGCCCCATCATCCAGAGGTCCAGGCGGCTGATCCACCAGCCGACCCGTCCCCGATAGGTCCAGATCGCCTCCGAGACGGCGAACCCCAGCAGGAGCACCAGCGCGAACGCCACGCGCGCGGACCCGGCCCCGGCCATCCCCGCCGTTCCCGGGAAAACACCTGAGACAGCCCCTGCCCCAGCGCCCCCAACCACGCCCCCCTCCGCCGCGACGCCCCGCTCCCGCATCCCGCGCAGCGCCAGGAGCACGCCAAGCAGGTAGGCCGGAATCACCAGCGCGATCCCGCGGTGCTCGAAGGTCGTCGCCGCGCACAGGAAAACCAAGGTCGTGAGCAGGAGCAGCCCCTGGCCGCGCCGCCCCATGACCGGCACGGTGCACCAGGACTGGACCACGAGCTCGGCCGCGCACAGGTGGGCGAAGGACTGCACGATCGGCAGATCCACCAGTCCGGACGGCCGCAACCAGGGCATGCCCTCCGAGCCCGCGAGGATCACGAGCCCGAAGATCGGCGCGCGCGCGATAGTCTTGGGAAAGAAACGCTTCGGCAGCCGCCACGGGAAGAGGTAGACCGCGGCCAGCGCCGCGCCGAGCGCCGCCGGGATCGGCCAGTTGCCGTCGCGCAGCGCCAGCCCGACGAGCGCCGCGAGCGCCGCCGCCGTCACCGGCCAGGGCGGCCGATACGGGGGTTCCGGGAGGGGTGCCGAAGTCATGGCTCCTCGCTACAGGTCTTCCAGTACACCGATGTCCACCGGCCGGTCGATCACCGGCACCCGCCCGAGCCAGTCGGCCTCCGCCGCCGGATCGAGCGTCGGCTTTCCCGCATTCACCACGACCACCTTCATGCCCACCCCTTGCCGCTTCAACTGCTCCACGAACGCGCGCCGCGCGTCGTCCCAATCCAGGAGGACGCACACCACCGCGCTGATTTGCGACAGGTTCTCCGCCAGCTCGGGCTCCAAGGTCGCGAAGGGCAGTTCGTGCGACGGGTCTACGCACGCCAGGATGTCGAGGATCTGGTCGCGGTACGCCAGCGACCGGCCGGCCGTCAGATGGTACACGTTCGGCCCGGCCGCGAACAGGTCTACGACGTATTCCTGGCGCGCCAGGTAGTCCCCGACCGACGCGCACGCCGAGACTGCGCGCTCGAAGTCCTCGCGGCGCGTTGCCGACGCGCGGCGCGGCACGTGGGTGTCGAGCACGACCGCCACGCGCAGGAAGTACTCCTCGCGGTACTCGCGCACGATCGGCTTGCCGTGGCGCGCGGTCGCGCGCCAGTCGATATCGCGCACGTTGTCCCCTTCGCGGTATTCGCGATTGCCCACGAACTCCATGGAATCCCCGACGACCGAGGCGAGCGCGACGCCGCCCGGCTGGTAACGCCGTCCGGTCGGAATCGTCAGGCGGGCGATCGGCAGGAAGCGCGGGTAGACCAGGAGCGGGCGCTCGTCGGCGAAGATCCGGCGCGTGCGGAACCAGCCGAAGGGGAAATCGGTTTCGCCCGCGAAGCCGCCCAGCCGGTAGGAGCCGCGTTTCGGGCAGAGGAGCCGGAAGCGCGCGGTCGCGGCCCCGCCGCCGGCCGGAAGCGGCGGCAGGGCCCCGCCGTCCTCCGGCTCACACCCTACTCCGGCGGGGAGCGTGAGCGGACGCACGAAAAGATCCCGGCCGGGCCGCGGCCCCAGGTTCGCCACGTGCGCCTCGACCTGGGCCGACTCGCCCGCGCATACGCGTTCCGCCATGAGGATCGAGAGCCGCGCGCGCGGGCGGAAGAGCAGGGCGCCGCCGATCGCCACGGCCCAGATCGCGCCGGCATAGATCAGGAGGACGAAAATCTGCCGTTCGAGCGAAATCGTCGCCGCGAGCAGGTAGAGGATCGTTGGCCCGAAGAAGAGGCGGCCGGCGGGCGTCATCCAATCGAGGAAAACGCGCCGCCCCCAGCGCAGGACGAAGCTCTCGTAGCCGGAGAGCGGGCCGCCGGGCGGAGGCGCGGCCGCGCGCGGGAGCGGGAGCGGGGGCGGGAGCGGAATCTTCGCCGGCGTCACCGGGGTCGGAGCCTCCATGTCGATTCTGGCTGAATTCCCGGCGTTTCTCGCCGGCAACGGAACGACGGAACCACAGAGGCACAGAGACACAGAGACGACGACGGGAACGAGGCGGGGGCCGTTCCGCGGCTCGGTGGGACGGTCGCGCCGCAGATGGAGGCGCGGAACGGCCTCCGCCTCGTTCCCGTCGTCTCTGTGCCTCTGTGTCTCTGTGGTTTCGTCTTCGGTCCGCACTACCCAACACGCACGCGCCCGCGCTTCGCTACCCGAACTGCGCGCGCACGCGCGCGTCCTTCTCGCTCACCTCGCGCGCCAGCTTCTCGCGGTAGCGCACGAGCTCCTCGGCGAGCCGGCTGTCGGCGAGCGCCAGGATGGCGATGGCGAGCAGCGCGGCGGTCTTGGCGCCCGCCGGGCCGGCCGCGAGCGTTCCCACCGGCACGCCCGCCGGCATCTGCACCGTAGAGAGCAGCGCGTCGAGGCCGCCCATGATCCCGCTGGGAATCGGCACGCCGAGGACCGGCAGCGTGGTCTGGGCCGCCAGCGCGCCCGCCAGGTGCGCCGCCCCGCCCGCCGCCGCGATGATCACCCGCACCCCGGCCGCCGCCGCGCCGCGCGCAAACTCGCGCGCCGCCTCCGGCGTCCGGTGCGCCGAAATCACGCGCACCTCATGCGCCACCCCAAACGCCTTCAGCAGATCCGCGGCTCCGCGCATCACTTCGACATCCGAATCGCTGCCCAGCAGAATCGCCACGCGTGCTTCGGCCATGCGCTTCCTTTCACGAGGATCGTCGAGATCGGGCGACCACCTGACATCAGCAGCAGCCGCCGTGCCACCTGCACGCGCTTCCCTGCCACATTCCGCGACCGGAATTCCACCCCAGCATAAAGATTAGCCCCGGGTGGCTGCAAGAGTCCCGTGTTTCCTGGCTTTCGCACACCCGCGGTCGATTCAAGGGATCTCCGTCCGGGAACCGATACACCTGTTGGACAGCGTGGAGGGCCGTAGGGCGCAAGAGGATGCGTCACGGCCGCCACGCGCCGGAGCTGCATCCATCCGCTCCCTTCCGAACGGAAGGATGACAACCTGGAGGAGACCGTATGCCGGGGACGAAGACTGCCCAGCCGTTCACCCTGGTCTTCAACAAGGGCGAGCACAAGTATGTCCTGCGCTTCCAGAAAGGCCAGGAAAAGGCGGCGCTGGATGCGTTGTCCGCGTGGGCGGTGGATCCCCGCCTGGACTTCAGCCTGACCGACGTCCTCAAGGCCTCGCTCGCGTGGCACGTGTACATGCGTGACCGCGGCGTCGGGCTGCGCGAGGAATCGGCCGAACTTCCGCCGGAGGCCTCGGATGCCTGAACGGCAACGGGGAGCACGAGAGCGACCCGACGCCCTGCCACGCGCCGCGCGCCGGCCTCGCGCCCGCCTGGCGATGCACCGCGCCCACGACCGCGCGATCATCGCCAAGCAGGCTCCTGGCGAAACGCTGCGCCGAGCTCGGCCGCCGGACCGCACCCGCCGCCTCCCCACCCTTCCGGGCGCGTACCGAGTCCGCTCCGTTTCGTCCGCCCGTCCGCACCGCCGGCAACGCGCGGCGTCGGGCAGATCCTCTAAGGGAGCACTGCCATGCTCGAGCTCATGACCGCCTTCATCGACCATCTCCGCTGGGGCAAGAACTTCTCCCCCGAAACCGTCCGCGCCTACTCCGCCGACCTGCGGCACTTCGCCGAGGCCATGTGGCCGAAAGCCACCCCGCCGGACGTCACCGTGATCGACGCGGTGATCATCCGCCGCTACCTCGCCCTCCTCAAGTCCGAGGGCTTCGAAAAGTCCACGATCGCGCGCAAGATGGCCTGCCTGCGCTCCTTCTTCAAGTTCGCGCAGCGCCGCGGCCTGATCGCCGCCAACCCCGCCAAGATGGTGCGCACGCCGAAGCTGGAGCGCCGACTGCCCGACTTCCTGGAAGAGAAGGAGGTCGAGACCCTCCTCTCCCTGCCCGATCTCAACTCGGTCGCCGGACGCCGCGATCATGCCATCCTGGAGGTCCTGTATTCGACGGGAATCCGCATCAGCGAGCTGTGCGGCCTGACGATGAAGGACGCGGACCTGATGGGCGGCACGCTGCACGTCCACGGCAAGGGTTCGAAGGAGCGGCTGGCCCCGCTCGGGCGGCTGGCGGTGCAGTCGCTGCGCGAGTATCTGGCGTCGCGCTCGACCCAGACCGAGTCGGACGCCGGGGCGCCGGTCTTCCTCAACAAGTCGGGCAAACGCCTGGGCGTGCGCGGGATCCGGCGGATTGTCGAGAAGTACGCGCGCGAGGCCGGGCTGAAGAAGACGATCTCGCCGCACACCTTCCGGCACACCTTCGCGACCCATCTGCTCGACCGCGGCGCGGACCTGCGCTCGGTGCAGGAGCTCCTGGGCCACGAGAACATCTCGACCACGCAGATCTACACCCACGTCACGGCGCAGCGGCTCCGCGATACCTACGATCGCGCGCACCCGCGCGCCTAGCCCCGCGATCATACGATGTTCATTGTTACGGTCTTCACTGGAGGGTTTGACGATGCATGAGCACCGACCGCGGAGCCGGTCCCCCGATGCCGCGAAGGCGCTGGGGAGCACGGGGAGTGGCGAGGAGGGCGGTTTGCGATAGATGACGAACGACGGCCGCCGGCGAGCGATGGGGCTCGCCGGCGGCCGTCGCGTTTGGGGGGGAGGCAGGGGGCTGGGGGGGGGGCGCGGCACGAGCAACGCGCGCACCCGCCGGAAGCAGGAAGTGCGGGTCGGTTCTTGTATCTCGACCGCCTCGGCCGCGCACACGCACCGCGTGGCCTCCGTCGTCCTCGTATCTCGTACTCGTACTCGAACGCCCTGGGCATTCGAGTACGAGTACGAGTACGAGATACGAGGACGACGCAGGCCGTGCTTTCGATGCGTGCGGCCGGTAGGGTCGAGCGGCAGTACCGGATGCGCCCCCCTGCCTGCGGTGTCGTTGACCCCGGTCGCTGCGGGTGCTATGCTGCGCGCCGTCCAGGGGATGGGGAAGCGGCGCAGCGCACCCCTCTCCCCGCCGCAGCACCATCCGCCGTTCCCGGGAGAACACGACCATGGCAGAGCCGTCCCCCAAGAGCGACTCGTGCGGCGTTGAGGTCGCGCGCGTCGGCGACGTGACCGTCGCGGAGCTGACCGGCCAGCGCATCCTGGATGAGACCAGCCTCCAGGAGATGGCGCGGAAACTGATGCGCCTCGCGGAGGATTGCGCGCGGGGGAAGCTGGTCATCGACTTCGGCAAGGTCGACTACCTGTCCAGCGCCGTCCTCGGCAAAATCGTCGCGGTTCACAAGAAGCTCGCGTCGGAGCAGGGGCAACTGCGACTCTGCAACGTGCGGCCGTCGATCCGCGAGGTGTTCAAGATCACCAACCTCGACAAGGTCGTGGAGATCCACCCGAACCGCGACGCCGCCGTGAGTTCGTTTCTGGGCCGCGAGTAGCTCGATCCGGCATCGGCATGGCGGCGGTTGCCGGTCGCAGGCCGACGACGGGTCCGGTTGCGCCGAATCCTCCGCCCGATACCCGCCGAGAGTCGTTGGTAGAGGCGGCCCTTGTGGCCGCCCCATCGTGGCCGGCTCAGCAACGGTGTTCGGCCATGCCACCAGCGGGCGCGCATCCCCCTTCGCTCCCGACTACGGGGGACAGGCCAAGGCCCTGTGCGTT
>JACRIP010000372.1 GCA_016220045.1 Planctomycetota bacterium | reverse complement strand
GCCGAACCGCGCGGCGGGCCCGGGGGCGCCGCGGATTCGGGGCGCGCGCGGCCCGTCGTGATGCGCAGGCGCCCGCCGCCGTGCATGGCGTCGCGCGCATTCATCACCAGATTGAGGAGCACCTGCTCCAGTTGCCCGGGGTCGGCCAACACGAGCAGCGGCCCGGGCGCGCACGCGAGCAGGAGCGTGACCTTCTGCCCGCAAATCGAGGGCAGGACTCCCGCCAGGTCCGCGATCACCCGGTTGAGATCGACCGGACGGGGCTGCGTCGGCGCCTGGCGGCCGAAGGAGAGCAGCTTGGCGACCAGCGTCGCTCCGCGCTGCGCGGCCTTTTCGATCTCGGCGATCCGCGCTGCGGCGGGCGAGGAACCCTCGACCTCCCGGCGCGCCTGGTAGGAGAGGGCGAGGATCGTGGACAGGACGTTGCCGAAGTCATGGGCCACCCAGCCGGCGAGACGGGCGGCGGCTTCGATCTTCTGCAGCCGGGCTTCGCTCGCCCGGAGCTGTGCCTCGGAACGTCGGCGCGACGCGAACTGGGCGATCGAGCCCGCAATCACGCCGAGCTGACGGAGGATCTCGCCGTCCGGGGGCGTCGGATCGGCGGAAAAAAAGAGGAGGACGCCGAAGCGCGCCGCGCCGACCCGGATGGGCGACGCACACGCGGAGCGCAGCCCGGCGGCGCGCGCCGCCGCCGCGTCGACGCACGCCGGTTCGGCGGCGAGGTCGGGGAGCCATTGGGCGCGGAGCGAGTCCCAGACGGAGCGGGCCAGTCCGTCCCCGGTCGAGCGGCACGGCGGACACGGCCCGTCCGGCAGCACCGCGAGCGGGTCGTGGGCCCCGTGCCAGCAGGCCGTGCAGCGCAGCGCGTCGGCGGCGGCGTCCCAGGCCCAGAATTCGCCGGCGGCCGCGTCCAGTCCGCGCGCGACCGCGGAGAGGAGCGGCGCGGCGGCGGCTTCCAGGCTCTCCGCCTGCGCCAGGATGCTCCCGACCTCGGTGCAGGAATCCTGGAAATGCTGTAGGCGGCGCGTGGTGGCGGGGCCGCTGCCCCGGGCGGCTTCGTCGATCATCCCCCCTCCTCTGCACGGGTCGCCGCATCGCCCGCGGGGCCGGCCGTCTGCGGTTCGTCCCCCGCGGGGAGGGCGGCGCCGTCGTCGGGCGGCGCGCACTGGCCGAGCTTGCGGTAGAGCGAGGAGAGTCCGATCCCCAGCCGGCGCGCCGCCGCCTCCTTGTCGCCGCCGACTCCGCGGAGAACCTGGGCGATGTAGTGGCGCTCGAAGGCCCGGACGGCCGCGCGCAGATCCTCCCCCGGCGCGCCCGCAGCGGCCAGCGACAGCGCGGGCGGCAGATCGACCAGCCGGATCAGCGCCCCATCCGCCAGGATCACCCCCCGCTCGATCACGTTCTCCAGCTCGCGGACGTTGCCCGGCCACGGATAGGCGAGCAGCGCGCGCATCGCCGCGTCCTCCAGCCCGCGCACCTTGCGCTTGATCTCCGCCGCATGCTTGGCGATGAAATGCTCCGCCAGCGCCGGAATGTCCTCCATGCGCTCGCGCAACGCCGGCAGCCGCAGCTCGACCACGTTGATCCGAAAAAAAAGGTCACTGCGGAAGCCGCCGGCCGCCACCATCCGCCCCAGGTCGCGATTGGTGGCCGCGAGGACGCGGGCGTTCACGCGCACGGGGCGGACGGCCCCGACGCGCAGGATCTCCTTCTCCTCGACCGCGCGCAGGACCTTGGCCTGAAGCGCCGGGGAGAGGTCGGCGATCTCGTCGAGGAAGATCGAGCCGCGGCCGGCGACCTCGAAGAGCCCCGGTTTCTCGGCGTCGGCGCCGGTGAAGGCGCCGCGCGTATGGCCGAAGAGTTCGCTTTCGAGGAGCGGCTCCGGGATGGCGGCGCAGTTGATGGCGAGGAAGGGGAGATCGGGCGCGCGCCCGAGGTGGTGCAGGGCGCGGGCCACCAGCTCCTTGCCGGTGCCGCTTTCGCCGGTGATCAGGACCGTCGTCGCCGCCGCCGCGAGTTTCGTGATCAGCGCGTAGACTTCGCGCATCCCCGCGGAGCGTCCGATGAGATTCTCGAAGGCGTAGGCGCGGCGGACTTCGCGGCGCAGTCCGACGAGCTCGCGCAGGCGGTCGCGCCGATCGAGGAGGGCGCGGATGCGGCGGAGGGCCTCTTCGGGGAAGACCGGTTTGGCGAGAATCTCGGCGGCCCCCATGCGTAGTGCGTCGACGGCGGCGCCGAAGGTCCCGTGGCCGGTAATGACGGCGGTGAGGGTCTCGGGCGCAAGTTCGCGAGCGCGCTCGAGGAATTGGACGCCGCCCATCCCGGGGAGCTCGAGGTCGGTGAGCAGGAGGTCGAAGCCGGCGGCGGCGAGGGCGGCGAGGCCGGCCTCGGCGTCGGGCGCCGCGGTGCAGGCGAACCCGGCGTCGCGCAGGATCTGCGCGAAGCTCTCGCGGAATGCGGACTCGTCGTCGACCAGCAGGATGCGGAGCATGGAGGTGGTACCTGAGGGGGCGCACACCGTGGCCTGCGGGCTAGATCCCGAGCCCTGATTCTCAGGGCTGAGAACGGATCGGTCAAGAAATTCCCCAAGCCCGGCTTGGACGTGTGCGGCGGGGGAGGATACCGGGTCCGGACGCCCACACGGCGGGTGTTTGGCGGGGGTGCGTGGCCGCGGCCGGGCGGTCGCGTCCGGCATAGGGGTTGCGCAGCTCGCGTGCATCTCGGGCCGCGTGCGGCCGGATTCGGAGTCGGAGTCGGAGTCGGGCATAGCTCGTAGGAGGTGTCTGCATGTTCGCCAAGCGTCGGACTCATGACCTCAGCAAGGCGCCCCACCGACCGACCGGGGCACTGGCGGCGGCGCCGTCACCGATGGCCCTGGTTCCATCGGCCACGCCGGACCTGCGGCGTGCGGTGCCGGTCACGGTGCGCACGGAGGCGGCGAAGGAAGTGATCCTGACCGGAGAGTTCACGAACTGGGCGCGGGCGGGGGTGCGGATGGCCCCGCTGGCGGACGGTCTGTGGCGGGCGCAGTTGGAACTGACGCCCGGGGAATACCAGTATCGCCTGATTGTGGACGGGGAATGGCGCGACGACCCGGCGGCGCCGAAGCACGTGCCGAACCCGTTCGGGAGCGAGAACTGTGTGCTCATCGTCGGATGACCCGGACGTCGCCTACGAGGAGGACGTCGAACGGGAACACGAGGCGCGGCTGCCGGGGACGGCCTGGATGCTGCACTGCCTGGTGGTCGAGGGCGAGCCGGTGTTGCGGGCGCGGCTGGCGACCGTGATCCGGCGCGGCGCGCATTGGGTAACGACCGCGGCCGACCGGATCGAGGTGATGGCGTATGCGGGCGTGGGCAATTTCGACGCCATCCTGATCGGGCCGCACCTTGCCTGTGGGAGCGGCGAAATGCTCGCGGCGGAACTGCGCTCCCGGTGCCCGACGGCCCGCATTCTGTTGCTCGCCAAGCTTGAGGCGGGGGCGGAAGCGGTGGCGCCGACCGCCGTGGACGTGCGGCTGTCGCTGGCGGCGCCCTTTCTGGAGGAGGCGATCCTGCACGAGGTGGAGGCCGGGCACAAGGTCTCCGTGAACTCGCTGGGGCGCGCGTCGCGACTGGCGTTGTTCCGGTGAGCGCGGCGGACGCGTCCGCCGCGACGGTGCGCAGCCGAGCCGCGCGGCTTGCTCTGCGCGGCTCGGCCGGCGGGGGGGCTGGGGGGGGCGGGGCGCGGGGC
>JACRIP010000381.1 GCA_016220045.1 Planctomycetota bacterium | reverse complement strand
GGTACAGTTTGGCAACAGCGCCGCGCTTTACCGCGACTACTACAAGTTCCAGTACGGCTTGGCCCAAGGCTTGCTCTCGCTAGCGGTGCTCGTTGTTCCCACGTCGCCGGCCGCCTTTTTCCGGCTCTCCTGCCATGTTCGTGGGTAGCGTGAGGGAGGGGAAGGGCGCGCACGCCGCTTGATCCTCGTAGGATTCCAGCTGCTGAAGGCTTGGAATCTAGAGGAGAAGCGACGTGCGCGGCAAGAGAATATGGGAACGGCTGCTCGGTGTCGAGAAGACGGTAGTGGAGTCGGTTGAATTCGAGGAGCGCGACGGGGGCGTCGTGGTGGTGGGGGTACGCGCTCGATCGCGGTGGGAGCGCCGGGCGTGCTGCGGGGTGTGCGGGAGGCGGAGTCCGAGGTACGACGCGGGAGGCGGGCATCGTCGTTGGCGGGCGCTCGACCTGGGCACGGTGCCGGTAGAGATCGAAGGCGCGGCGCCTCGGGTTTGTTGCGCCGAGCACGGCGTGGTGGTGGCGGCGGTGCCGTGGGCACGGCACGGGAGTTGGTTCACGAAGGGCTTCGAGGACACGGTCTCGTGGCTGGCGACTCGGTGCTCGAAGTCGGCGGTCAGCGAGTTGATGCGGGTAGCTTGGCGGACGGTGGGTCGGATCATCGGGCGAGTGGCGGCCGAAGCGGGTTCGGTGGTGGAGCGGTGTTGAATCCCGCGTAGCGCCGCGACCGCGTTCTCGCGCATGACCACGACGTCGCACCGCGGGACGGCCGCGGTTCCCGCATACGACCGAAGGCGGCGCATTCCGGGACGCGGGAGGAGTTCGGCGGTTGCGGTGGACGCTGCCGCTGGCCTGCGGTGACCGCCTGACGGCGGCATGCTCCTGATGGGCTGCATGGGTCAGAAGGGCAGGTCGCGGACGCGGCCGACGCGGTGCTCGACGGGTGCTCGTGCATGCGCCGCGGCTACACGAGCGCCGTGGGCGGCGCGGTCCTCGCAGTCGAAAGGCGGCAGGTGCCGCAGCCAGGTGTTGGGGACGATGAAGAGGTCGGCGTCGTCGAGCACTGCAAGGGAGACCTGGTCGGCGTAGCGGCGACCGCACAGGACGACGGTCCTGGGCGCGGGGAGGTTGAGGAGGCAGGACCGGACCTCGAAGGGATGGACCAGGACGGGGCCGTGGCGCAGCGGTCCGCGGTCGGTCCGCCAGTACATGCGGAGCCCCCCGAAGTACTCCGGGGCGAGGATGATGGTGGTCACGGTCGTACCTCCTCGGCAGCGCGTGCGACGTGGTCGATATCGACGATCCGGGTCTTGCCGGAAGCGGCGGCCGCGAGGGCATGGTGCGCGAGGGCGTCGATGCGGCGCATGAGGCCCTGGGAGGCGTTGAAGACGGCCTCGACGGCGGGCTCGGCGAAGACGGGGCGGTCGCACCCGGCGATGCGGAGGCGGTGCTCGATGTACGCCTTCGTCGTATCGCGGTCGAAGCCCGCGAGGTTGTAGCGGACGGTGACGCGCTGCGCGAGGGCCTCCAGGTGAGCCATTCGCAGCTTCTGGCGCATCCCGGCCTGTCCGGCGAAGAGGATCGCGAGGCGCCCGACGCTGTCGAGGTCGAAGTTCGCGAGCATGGGGAAGAGGTCGAGGACATCGGGCCTGAGCCGGTGCGCCTCATCGATGATGAGCAGGACGGTGAGGTGGCGCTCGCTGGACAGGCGGACGACCTCGGCCTGGATGGCGCGGAAGGACATGGCGCGCGACCAGTGGGGCTCCAGCCCCAGTTCCATGGCGATCTGGCGGCAGAGGTCCGCGGCGTTGACGGCGGTGTCGTGGACGTACAGGGTGCGGACCTTGTCCGGATGCAGGCCGTCGCGCAGGCGCCGCAGGGCGGTGGACTTGCCGCTGCCGGGCTCTCCCGTGACGAGGCCGATCCCGCGGGTCTCGACGAGGTAGTTCAGTCGGGCGTGCAGTTCGTCGAGCACGGGCGCGGCGAAGAGCTGCTCGGTCGGGACCTCGCGGTCGAAGGGGTGCCGGTGCAGACCGAAGTACGAGCGGTACATCACCTGCCCTCCCCGTAGAAGCTCCTGGCCACGAGGTCGAGGTAGCTGATGCCGGTCGGGGCGGGCGGCTCGCCGGGATCGACCTCGCGGGGGTGCCGGTGCAGGGACGCGTTGACCGCGAGGTCGATGCGGCGCAGCGGCACCTCCTCGGTCGTGTTGCGCCTGCGCAGGTGGGGCGTGCGGGCCGGGTCGTACGGGTCGTAGAGGACATCGACGGTCTCGGAGGCGTAGCCGTCCGGGGCCTCGTACAGCCGCCCGTCGATGCGGACGGTACGGTCGCGGCCGACGCGGCGGGCGATCTTCATGCGCATCAGGGCGTCGAGGTCGTCGGGCGCGGGACGCAAGAGCGCCTGGTCCTCCATGAAGCGGTCGAGCGGCGTCTTGCCGTCGAGGCCGGAGTGCGGGGTCTGGTGGTACTCGCCCTCCAGCCACGCCCACCAGACGCGATTGAGGGAGGCGAGGTCCGCGAGCATGGCGGGCGTGACGTGCGGCAGGAAGGCGGTCCGCACGTGCCGGAAGAAGCGCTCGACCTTGCCGCGTCCCCGCGGCCGGTACGGCCGGGAGTGCACGAGCGTGACGTTGAGGGTCGCGCAGATCACCTCCAGGTGGTGCGTCCGGTAGGTGGCGCCGTTGTCCGTGTAGAGGCGACGCGGCACCCCCCGCCGCAGGATCGCCTGCTTGAAGGCGTCCTGGAAGCAGGCGGCGTTCTCGGCGAGGTAGAAGGCCGCGTACGGCACGACCCGCGAGGCGTCGTCGAGGAATGCGTACAGGAACGCCTTCCCGCCGTCACGGCGCCCGGGGACCTCCAGGCGCGGGCCGTGCATCAGGTCCGAGGTCCACAGGTCATTCGCGTGCGGGTGCGTGAATGCCATGGCGTCCGCCTCGGCGGCCGGGACCGCCGTCACGGCGCCGTGCCGGGCCAGCAGCCGGTACACCGTGCTGCGGCTCAATCGCAGGTCCGGCGGGATCTTCCCCGCCAGCCGGGCCGCCCGGACCAAGCTATCCAAGCTCGCCTTCGGCCGCTCCTTGCGCAGCGCCAGCAGCAGGTCGACCACCTCGTCCGGGATCACCCGCGACGTGCCCGCGTCCGCTCGCGGCACGGGTTTCAGCCCGTCGAAGCCCATCCCCCGGTACAGGTCCACCCACTCACGGATCGTCGAAACCGCGACGCGGGTCCGGTCGGTGCCCGGGATGCGCCACTCCTGCCCGGCCAGCCGCTCCAGCACCTTCTGCTTCTCCCCCGCCGCCAGCGGGCGGCTCACCAGGTCCCCGATCACCCCGTACCGGAAGAGCGCCATCTCCTCGCACTGCCTCTCGTCCATCTCGTCCTCATCGTTCGCACCGCGGGGACCACCCCCGCTCGCGTACGAAAGGACTACCCCCGCCCCAGGGACGTGGGCCAGAGCCACCGTATGTGGAACGGCCGCGGGCCGCGTCCCGCGGCCGCCCGCCGCGCCACAATCCGGACGGTCCGCCGAAGAAGACCCGGTACGTCCCCCAGAGCCAGCGGCGCAGCCGCACCAGCGCGCCTGCGGCGTCCCCGACGACCGCCCGCACCCGCTCCAGCCACGTCCCGGGCACGGGCGGCAGGAGCCCGCACAGCCTCTGCACGAACGCCGCGTCGAAGTCGGCGGTCCACCGGGACACGCGACGCACCGCCTCCGCGTCCAACTGCCCGGCCGCACGGGCCGCAGCCGTCGGGTGCCCGGGGCCCGCGTCCACCCCAGCCTCGACAGCGGCCAGCGTCGCGTCCCGGTACGCGCACTGGTCCTCCGGCAGCACCGCGTGCGTCACTTTGCACGACGCGCAGATCAGCCGCCTGATCGCCATCGGTGCCCAGCCCACGAGCCGCTCGTACCACCCGTGTCCGCGAAGCAGCGCGCCAGCGCAGCCCGGGTCAGGGCAAGCGATCTCCGGCAGCCGTGACCCCTTCTCGCGACGGAAGAACGATGAGTACTCTTTGATCCCGACCCCGGCCAGCGATACCATCGAGCCCTCCTGGGGGCCCGCTGGGATCTCGTTGCTGGCAGGCGCTAAGTCCCGGCGGGTGCCCCCCTTCTCTCCCCGACCCGCCGTCGGGGATTCCCGCACTCCACCGCTGCCGAATCTATTCGGGAACGCTCGACTTCGAGAACACGACGCTACGCGGTCACGACCGAGGGGCGGACTCTACAGCCGTCATGACGGAGGACGAGATCGAGGATCTCGGGGAGGGGATGTTCGCCACATCGTGGCGCGAGCGGATGAATGCGGTGCTCGACCACCTACACTCCACCCCTTGCCTCGGGTCGGGCGCTCAGACCCAGTCGGAGAGGATGGGCGGAGTCCTGAACGCGACGAAACCT
>JACRIP010000371.1 GCA_016220045.1 Planctomycetota bacterium | reverse complement strand
GGCGTCGGCACGGTTCGCCGGTTCGGGCCGGAGCAGCCGGCGCGTTCCGGGCTTGCGCGGATCGGGAGCGGGCATCGTATCCTCCGGTTCGGGGCCGCGCGGCTCCGGGGCCGCGATAGGGTCCGTTTCGGGCGCGCCATGCTACCAGCCCGCCCCCGCGATTGCAACGCAGGATTCGCCGCCGGGTGCATGTCCGTATCTGCGAGTGATGCGGAAGCGCCACGAAGGGAGAACGGGAACACGAAGGGCCACCAAGTGACGACTCGGCTCGCGCTCGTTCGCCGGCCGCAGCCTCCATTCGTGGCCCTTCGTGTTCCCGTCTTTTCGCGAGCCTCAGGGGCCGCAACCGGGCCTGCAACTACGGACATGCACCCTTCGCCGCCCGCCGCTCCGCTCCGCCGCTTTTTTCAGAATCCACCTTGACAAACGCCCTTTTCAGGATATACTTCGGATAGTGAACTGTTGATCACGTGCTCGGCGGGGCGCGCTCGCCGCCCGGCGTGGGAGGGGGACGCCGGGCGCTTTTCCGGCGTCGATGCGATGACCGAACTCAATGATGTCGTACAGGTTGGGGCGGTGTTCGGGCGTGATGGCAAGAAGCTGCAGCCGGTGTGGTTCGCCTGGCGGGGGCGGCCCTACCGGCTCACCCGCGCGACCTACGCCTGGAGTGGGCGGGACGGTCAGGCGCGGGTGCACCACTTTTCCGTCCTGGACGAGCAGGGCAACTGCTACGAATTGACCTACCACGCCGAAACCATGGTGTGGCGGCTGGCGGGGGTTCAGGAAGTGACCTGATACGGGCCTGGTTTCAGTCGGGGTAACCGTCCCTGCCCGTTCAGGGGGAGCAAGACGGGGAAAGGACCTGAATCCCGGAGGGGGATTGCGACCCGCGGGGGATGTCGCTGGAAGTCCGGATCAGGTCCCCGTTTTGCGGCGGATTTGAACCAGGCCCTGATACGGGAGCCGGGCATGGCGGAGACCGCACGGTCGGGATTCGCGGGGGAACGGACGGCGCCGGTCGCGGGGGCGGCGGGCTCGTCGGGCGGCGCGAATCCGTCCGGGGGGGGCCGCGCCGGACCGGAGCGCACGATCCTGCATTGCGATATGAACGCCTTCTTCGCGTCGGTGGAGCAGGAGGCAAACCCTGCCCTGCGGGGGCGTCCGCTCGCCGTCGGGGGCGGCGGCCCGCGCTCCGTCGTCTGCACCGCGTCGTACGAAGCCCGGGCCTGGGGCGTCAAGACCGGCATGACCGCCGGGCAGGCGCGTCGTCAATGCCCGGACCTGATCTTCGTGCCGCCGGACTTCGAGAAATACACCGACACCTGTCGGAGGCTCGTGGAGATCTATCGGGAAGTCACCCCATGCGTCGAGTGCTTCTCGGTGGACGAGGCGTTTCTGGACGCGACGGCGCTGGTGGCTGCGGGGCACGTGCCGGAGGCGCTCGCGCGGAGAATCAAGGAGCGCATCCGGGGAGAGGTCGGGCTGCGGTGTTCCATCGGCATCGCGCCCAACAAGATCCTCGCGAAACTGGCGAGCGATCTGCAGAAGCCGGACGGACTCGTGCGGGTGCGACCGGAGGACGTGCCGCGGATCGTCTGGCCGCTCCCGGTGAATGCGTTGTGCGGCATCGGCCCGCGGCTCGCCGTGGCCTTCAGCCGCATGGGTGTGGAAACCCTCGGTCAGCTCGCCGCCTTTCCCGTCGGGCTCCTGCGGGAGCGTTTCGGGATCTACGGTGAATACCTGCACGAATGGTCCGCGGGACGGGATCGGGCGCCGGTGATCCCGTCGGAGGAGGCGGGTCCGCCGGTGTCGATCGGCCACTCGGTGACGTTGGAGCGGGACGTGGGGGAACGCGAACGGCAGGTGCAGGTGCTGCTTCGGCTTTCCGAGATGGTCGGCCGCCGTGCGCGCGCGGCCGGCCTCGCGGGACGGACCTTGGCGGTCACGTTCCGTTATCCCGACTTCGAGACCTTCTCCCGCCATCGCTCCTTTGGCGATCCGGTGGACGATTCGTCGCTCATTTTCGAGGTGGCCCGTTCGGTTCTCGCTGCGACGCCGTTGCGCGCGCCGGTGCGCCTGCTCGGGATCCGCCTCTCCAAGCTGGAGCCGGCCGGGCGTCAGGCGACACTTTTTCCGGAAGCCGTGCGCCGCCGCGCCCTGGTTCAGGCCATGGACCGGGTGAATGACCGCTATGGGGAGTTCAGCCTGCGCTGGGGCGCCGCCGGAACGGAGGGTGTATGGGGATGAACCCCGGTCGGCGGGGAGCGCAGGGGGCCGCCGGGGTCTCGCGGCGGTTCCACGGATGACCTGGCCGCGTAGCCGCCAAGCGGCTACCGGGTCGCGCAAGAGCGACGACGCAGGTGCGACGGAGAGAGGCCCTGGGAGCGCGGGCGTCCCCGCCCGCGCCGCCGGCCGGCACGCGGAGTCTCGCGCCGGAGCAGTTGGCCCGCGGAGCCGGGTTCGCGCAGTGCGCTCGGACCCGTACCGATGGCGCAGGATGCAGGTGCTCTGGTCGCGGTCGTCCGCCTGCGGGCTCGCCGCGCCTGAGGAGGACGACAGAGATCTGGCGCGCTTTGTGGCGCAGGCGTCCTCGCCTGCGCCGTCGGCCAACAGGCGGAGACTCGCGCCGGAGCAGTTGGCCTGCGGAGTCGGGTTCGCGCCGTGCGCTCGGACCCGTACCGATGGCGCAGGATGCAGGTGCTCTGGTCGCGGTCGTCCGCCTGCGGGCTCGCCGCGCCTGAGGAGTACGACAGAGGTCTGGCGAGCTTTGTGGCGCAGGCCTTCCGGCCTGCGCCGAAGGGCCGACAGTGCCGGCATCGCCCACGGGCGGGCGCTCGGCAACCTCGGAATGTCGGCCGCATCGAAGTCTCGGTCGTGGGGGCGCTGAGGACGTGGCGGCGGTGGAGAACGTGGCGGCCGTACCGGAGCCGAAGGCTGCGGCGAGCAGCCCGGCGGGGCAGGCAGGTGCGACCTGCAGCGAAGGCCTCTACGTCCCGCCCTATGATGTGCTCGGCGGTGCCGGCCCCGCCCCTGCGGCGGGTACCGTCGGTGCCGCCGCGACTGATGGGCCCGGCGCCGGTGCCGCGCCCGGTGTGCCCGGGGCCACCGGCCCGACCGGCTCGGCCGCTCCTGCCGGAGCGGCCCCGCCCGCCGTGGGGCTGCCGGGACCGGAGCCTACGGCGATTGCCGGAGTCGCGGCCGGCGCCGACGTCGCGGGCGGGGCGTGATCGCCGGTGATCAGGCGCGCGCCGCGCTCCCACCGGATGTACGCCCACGCCCAGCTCACCAAAACCAGCAGGCGATTCCGGAACCCGATGATCTTCAGGAGGTGGACCGCCAGCCAGGCCAGCCAGGCAATCAGCCCCGAAAGCTGCACCCCGCCCACGACGCCAACCGCGGCCGCGCGACCGATGGTCGCCAGCATCCCCGGATCCTCGTAGCGGAAGGGGAGCGGCGCCTCCTGCCGGATGGCGCGCTCGATGTTCGCCGCCGTATGCCGCGCCTGCTGAATTGCGACCGGTGCATTGCCGGGAAGCAGCTTCCCGTCCTGCTCGACGGCCGCCAGGTCCCCGATCACGAAGACCTCCGCACGGCCGGGTACCGTGAGATCGGGATTCACCTGCACGCGGCCGGCGCGATCGAGCGGCGCATTCAGCGTGCGCGCGAGCGGCGAAGCCGCAACGCCGGCCGCCCAGATCATCGTGCGCGCGGCGATCCGCTCGTCGCCCAGCAGCACGCCGTGCTCGTCGATCCCGGTCACGCGCGCGCCGGTACGAACTTCCACGCCCAGTCCGGCCAACTGGATCCTGGCCTTTTGGGAGAGTGCGGGTGGGTAGGATGGCAGCACGCGATCGCCGCCTTCGAGCAGAAGGATCCGCGCCTGGCTCGGATCGATGCGCCGGAAGTCCCGGACCAGCGCGTGTCGCGACAGCTCGCCGAGGGCGCCGGCCAGCTCTACCCCGGTCGGTCCCGCGCCGACGACGACGAAGGTCAGCCACTCGCGGCGATCGGACCCGTCCGGCGCGCGCTCCGCCGCCTCGTAGGCCAGCAGCACGCGGCGGCGGATGTCCAACGCATCCTCCACGCTCTTCAGCCCCGGTGCGTGCGTCGCCCACTCGTCCCGGCCGAAGTAGGAGTGGGTGGCCCCGGTGGCGACGATCAGGTGGTCGTAGCCGACCTCGCCGTCGGCCAGGAGCACTCGTCGCCGCGCCACGTCGATCGCGCGTGCTTCGCCGAGCAGCACGGTGACGTTCGGCTGGTCGCGGAAGACGCGGCGAATCGGATAGGCAATGTCGCTCGGATTCAGCCCGGCCGTCGCAACCTGATAGAGCAGGGCTTGGAACAGGTGATGGTTGCGGCGATCGAGCAGGGTCACGCGCACCGGCGCATGCCGAAGCGCGCGCGCGGCATACAGGCCGCCGAAGCCCGCGCCGACGATCACGACGTGGGGAAGCTCAGGAACGGGATTCGGTGACGCTGCGGCGGACATGCTGATGCCAGCTCGAAAGGAGGAGTAGACCAATGACCAGGTTGATCGGCGGCGAGATCGCGATCCCGATACGTCCGAGCAGCGTCAGGCTCGGCGCGGCGAAGACGTAGACGAGATCGGCCGGCACGTCCATCAGTCGCAGCACCGCGACCGCCAGGACCGATTCCGGCACGCGTCGCGGCACGGCGCAGGCCAGCGCCTCGGCGGCGGCGAAGACCAGCCAGAGCGCTCCGGTGCGGCGGAGCAGAAACTCGGCGTCCGCCAGGTCCGGGCCATGCAGCAGGCTCAGGTAAAGGCCCGGGAGAAGCAGCGCGGCGCCTCCCAGGCAGAGATCGAAGAGCGCGAGCGGGCCGGTGAGCCGGCGCGTACGGTCCAGGGTCATGGGCGCCCTTCCCGCGGGGCCGGTGGATCGGCAGCGGGCGGCGCCGGCGGAGACGCCGGCGCGTTCGCCCCGGGCGCGGCCACGAGATCCGCCAATTCGCGAATCGTCGCCGGGCCATGGCCGGCGAAATGATTGTTGGCGTAGGCGTAGACGCTGCCTACGCGCGGGAAGAGCGCCCGCAGCAGGTCGGCCCAGCGCGCCAGCTTCGGTCGCTGGTCCACGACGATCTTGTCGAAGGTCTTGGTGCGCTCATCGATCGCCTTGCGATCGCCGATCAGGCGCACATACGCGAAGTCCGTGGTGATCAGGTCGAGGGTGGGCGGAAGATCGAGGGGGTGCGGCATGTAGGCCAGGTCCACCAGCGCAAGCGCGACCCGGCGCCGGCGCAGGAGGTCGAGCAGCGGCGTCGCCAGCCACGGGCGGTTGCGGATCTCCACCACATACCTCAGGTCCGGCGGCAGCGTGCCGAGGAATGCGTCGAGCCGCTGCAGAAACGGGCCGACCGAGGGAAACACCGACATGTTGAAGTACGGGAATTGCAGGACCAGGGGCCCGCACTTCGGGCCGAGGAGGCGCATGGCCTCGATGAAGCGCACGGTGTCTGCCCCGACCGCGTCCGGGACCAGCACCTTCGCCGGGTCCGGCCGCGCCTCGGCGCCGCCATGGACGATCGTCTGCGGAAACTTCGCCGCGAGTACGAAGCCTTCGGGCGTCTTGCGCTTCCAGCCCTCGACCAGCCGCTGGTCCGGCACCCGGTAGTAGGTGACGTCCGCCTCGACGGTCCGGAATTGGGTCGCGTAGTGCGTAAGGTATTCACCCGGCTGCATGCCCGCAGGGTAGAACACACCGTCCCAGCTTTTCTCGGACCAGCTCGACGTGCCGTAGAGGAATTCGCTCATGATGCCTCGCAAGGGGTGAGCCCGCGGGCGAGCGCAGGGCTCCGGGGGAACACCGAGTAGGATCGACCGCCGTTGTGGCGCAGGCTGCAGGCTCGCCTGTATGGCCAGGTCGGACTTGTCGGGGTGTCGAGCAGGGTCGATTCGGGCGGGGAACGCCTCGCTCCGGGGATCGGGCCGGCCCCAGGGGACTCCAACGCCGGCGACCTCGCGGCGCAGGCGTCCGCGGCACCAGCCACTCGGCGTCGGATCGCGCCGCGCACATCATGGTTCGTTCGAAAAGTCTCCGGCAATTGTGGTGCAGGCCTTCCGGCCTGCACCGAAGGGCCCAGGATCGTCGGGTTCTGCACCAGCCGCACTTGTCGCACGCGCCGAAGCGGGCCGCGCGAATCGCCGGCTCGCGTCACGGCATTCCCTGCCCGCGCGGTCGGTCCCGGCCCCTTCGTGGCGCTTCGTGGTCTCGAGTGGCGGCCCTTCGTGTTCCCGTGCTCTTGGTAGTTCCCCGCAGCACTCAGGCGCCGCACCAATGCCGGCTGATCGTTGCGCACAAGTTCGGGCTGGGCACCGTAGCGATGGGGCGGGGTTGCGCAGCGACCACCCCGTTGGCGTCCGCATAGCCTGGTTCGTAGTACCGGGCTTCAGCCCGGGTTCATCGCCGGCCTTCAGGCCGGCTGCCCACGGCGTACTCCGGGCCGGAGACGGATCGAGCGGCCCACCATGGCGCGCGCGTCGAGGGTTGCCGGGCTGAAGCCCGGCGAACAAACCCGGGCTGAAGCCCGGTACTACAAGCCTCCAAGCCCTTCCCCTTTGGAGCGAATGTACGGTCTCCAGCCGCCGAGTTGTGGGTAACGATCAGGCAATCCCGGACCTGCACTCCGCCGACGAGTTCGCCGCGGCTGCGGGCGCCGTCGTGCTGCTGAACTGCAATCGCTCGGCTACGCCTGGCTCCGGTCCACCAGCGCTCGCGCCGTGCGGAAGACCCGCTCGAACATGCGCCAGGTCAACCGGCCGGTGTTCGTGTTCTGCCGGCTGCAATGATAGCAATCCACCAGCAGAACGCCATCCGGCAATTCATGCCGCGCGCCGTGGGCGAAGGGCATGCGCGCCGGCCGCAGGCCGTGGATGCGGAGCACGGCGTCGTGGGCGATCCGCCCGAGCGCGAGCAGCACGCGCCGGCGGCCGAGCTGCGCGACCTCCTCGGCCAGGAAGGGGCGGCAGGCGTCCAGCTCCGCCGGCAGCGGCCGGTTCTGCGGCGGAGCGCAGCGCGCCGCCGCCGTGATGTAGCAGTCCCGCAGCGCGAGTCCATCCCCCGTCCGCTCGCTGACGTCGCGCGGACTGAAGCCGGTTACGTGCAACACCCGATAGAGCCACTGCCCGGAGCTGTCGCCCGTGAACAGGCGGCCGGTCCGGTTGGCGCCCTTCATGCCGGGGGCGAGCCCGACCACGACCAATCGCGCCGCCGGGTCGCCGAAGCCCGGTACCGGCCGGCACCAGAAATCCGGGTACTTCCGGTGTGCCGCCGCCAGGTACTCGACCAGCCGCGGACACCGCCGACAGCCGGCGATCCGCGCCGCCAAGTCGTTCAGCCGCGGCGTCCCCGCCGCCTCCGGCGCCTCACCCATCGCCGCGTCAGCGCCCGCCGTGCCGGATTGCATGCCGCATCTCCCGACAATTCGATCGTGTCCCCGTTTGTCGGCCGATTCGAACCGGGCCCCCGCCCGCTACCACCGCGGCCCCGCGGTCGCCTCCTTCTTCAGATGCTCCTGATAGTACCGGATCAGCTTCGTCGCATACTCCGCAAACCGCGGACACTCCACGCCCGTCCCCGCCAGCGCCGCCAGCGTGTTCTCGCAGGGATACTCCACCGGGTACTTCGTGTATGCGAAACTCTGCTCCGGCACCCCCGTCAGCTTCGCCGCACCCGGCAGCTTGAACACCGGCCCCAGCAGCCCCGGCGGCAGCCGCAGCACCGGCGTGCGCTTCCCGAACGCCGTGCAGGCGATGTCGATGAACTCGTCGAACGTCACCGGCGCCGGGTCCGCTAGGTGAAACACCTTGCCCGCCGCGTCCTCCCGCTCCAGGATCGTCGTCATCGCCCGCACCACGAAGTCCACCGGCACCAGGTGAAACTTCGCCCGGCTGCTCGCCGCCACCAGTTGCAGGCCCCGCTCGATCATCTGAAACGCATAGTACGGCCCGTCGATCTTCTCCGCCTCGCCCGTCCGGCTGTCCCCGACCACGATCGTCGGCCGGAAGATCACCACCGGCACGCGATGCCAGCGCTCGCGCACCACGCCCTCCGCCAGGAACTTCGTCTCCTCGTAGCCGTTCTTCGGCTTCTGCCCCAGGTCGTAATCGCTCTCGCGGAACGGGCCCGTCCGATCTCCCGAAATCGCCGTCGTACTGAAATAGCCGATCCGCTTGAGCTGCGGCGCCCCCCCGAGCGCATCCAGCACATTGTGCGTCCCCTCGACGTTGATCTTGATCCCCACCTCCCGCGGCAGCGCCAGGTCGTACGCCGCTGCCAGGTGCACGCCCAGCGTCACCCGCGCCCGCACATCCGCCAAGACCTCCCGGGTCAGCCCCAGCCCCGGCTTCGTAATGTCCCCCTCCAGGATCGTCGCCCGCGCCGGCGCGCCCAGCGTCCGCTCCGCCGCCACGAATTTCTCCGCCGCCTCCCGGAAGCGCGCCTGTACCAACAGCACCGCCTCCCCGGGCCGCCGCAGCGCCCACGAGGCCACCCGCTTCCCGATGAATCCGGGAACTCCCGTAATGAACACCAGGTCACCCACGTTTCGGCCCTCCGCTCAGTGTCCTCGCTCGCGGTGTGGTTGCCTCCCACCGGTGAGCAGCATAAAAGCGCATCCGGGATCCAGGGGCGCCACCTCCCGCGCGTCGCGCCCCGCAGCCGGGCGACGGCTTCAAGGGCGGTCGCCAGCGCGGCCCACCACGCCACCCCGGGGCGGCGGACACAGGGGTCCGCCCCTACGAGCGCCGTGGCTAGCACTACAACGCTAATCGCCGCTCCATGCAGGCGGGCCTTCCGCAGGGCCAAGCACCGTAGATCGGCCATCCGGCTCGTTTGTAGTTCCGCCTTCAGGCGGAACGATGGGCCAATTGCGCTCCGTCTTCGGCGTACGCTCCGCCTGAAGGCGGAACTACGAACGGACGGGCCTTGCGAGC
>JACRIP010000370.1 GCA_016220045.1 Planctomycetota bacterium | reverse complement strand
CCCGCGCCCCCCGCGCCCCCTGCGCCCCCCCCCGCCCTACGACGCCGGCTTGATCCGAATCACGAAGCACGCTCCGGGACTCACCGTATCGTCCAGCCGGATCGTCCCGCCGTGCCCCTCACAGATCTCCTTCGCGATGCACAACCCCAGACCCGTCCCGTCCTTCTTGCCCATCGTCTGGAACGCGCCGAACAGCTTCGGCTTCAGCTCCTCCGGCACCCCCGGCCCCGTGTCCCGTACCCGGAACTCCACCCACCCCTCCACCGGCTTGCACGTCAGGCTGAACTTCCCCCCGTTCGGCATCACCGCCAGCGCATTGTTCGACAGGTTGAAGATCACCCGCTTCAGCTTGTCCTGGTCCACCCGAATCGTGCCCTCGAACTCCACCACCCGCTCGAACTCGATCTTCGCCGTCTCCATCTCGTTTTCCAGCACCATGGCGACGTCGTCGATCACCTTGCGCGCCGGGATCTCGACGAAGTTGTAGCTCTTCTCGCCGCGCGCGAAGGCCAGGATCTCCTTGGTCATGTTCACGCAGCGGTCGATCTCCGCGACCATGATCTTGCAGTACCGGTCGCGCTTCTCCTTGGGCTGCTCGCCCATGCTCATGATCTGCCCGTAGCCGCGAATGATCGACATCGGGTTCTTGATGTCGTGGATGATCGAGCTGGCGAGCGTGCCGATGGTCGCGAGGCGGTTGGACTTCTCCCGTTCCGCCAGCATGCGCTTGCGCAGGATCGCCGACGTGACCTGGGCGGCGATGACCTCGAGGACGTGCAGGTCGGCGATCCCGAAGTCGCCGTCGCGGCGGTAGAAGACGGCGAGCGCGCCGAGGATGCGGTCCACCCCCATCTCCTGGAGCAGGAGCGGGGCGGCCATGATGTTGCGGCGCTCGAGCCGCTGCGTATCGGAGACCTTGCGCGTGAATTCCGGGCGGTCGAGCAGGCGGTTTTCCAGGAAGGCCTGGCCGCTCTTGACCACGCGCGCGCCGATGCCGTCGTCGCCCTCCAGGAAGAGCTTGCCCAGGGCGCCGGCCTCGTCGCCGCTCGGAAAGATGTATTGCGAGGTCTTTCCCGGAGCGCCGTCGTCGACCAGCATCACCGAGCCGGCGCTCGCGCCCATCGCGGCGGCGGAGCGGCGGATCACGCCGGTCATGAAGGACTCGAAATCCTGCGTGCTCGACAGCTCGCGCTCCAGGTGGTAGAGCGTGTCGATCTGGTTCATCTTCGCGCGCAGCTCGGTCTGGGCCTCGAGCAGGGCCTTGATGTAGCGCTCGCGCTCCTGGTGCGCCTTCGCCGATTCGACCGCGACCGCCGCCTGGCTGCCGAAGGCGAGCAGGTAGTTCTGGTCCGCGTGCGTGAAGGGCCCGTGCTTCTTGTTCAGCGCCTCGAAGGCGCCGATGACCGCGCCGTTGAGGTTCTTCATCGGCACGCAGATCAGGTTGTGCGTGCGGTAGCCGGTCTCGTCGTCCACGCGGCGGTTGAAGCGCGAGTCGGCGTACGCGTCGGCGATGTTGATGACCTCGCCGGTCGCGATCACTGCTCCGGCGATCCCCTGACCCATCGGGAAACGGATCTCGCGCACCGCGCCGAGCGCAACCCGGGAGACGATCTCGCGCGTCTTGTCGTCCACCAGGAAGATCGCGCAGCGGTCGCAGTCGAGGCCCGAGGTGAGCTGCTCCGCGATGAAGGTCAGCAGGTGGTCGAGGTCGCGCTCGAAACTCATGACCTTCGCGACTTCGAGCAGTTTCGTGAGCTGCGTGACGCGGCCGCGCAGTTCCCTGGTTTCCGCGAGCTGTTCGTCCATGGCCGAAGCTCCCGCAGGTTCGAGGAGGTCAGAAGGCGCGGAAGGAAGTGATCCGGTAGACGGCAATGCGTCGGGGGGCATTGCGGTCGAAGAGGACGGAGAGTTTCTCGGCGACGGCGAAGGCCTTGTAGTCCTCCTCCTCGATCTTGACGGTTTCGCGTCTTTCGCGGCGCAGGCCGTCGTTGAAGATCAGGAACATCTCGTAGATGGAGTTCTTGCCCACGCGCCGCGAGACCAGGTTCTCGATGGTCGCCACGGCGACCGCGCCGTTGATGACCAGCGCGGCGTCGCGCGACCAGTTCACGATCTGCACGGCCCCCAGGATCGCGCCCACGCCGCCGAATACCAGGGCGGTCACTCCCAGAATGACCGCCGTCGTGAGCGGCGAGGACGCTTGTCCTGAGACGGTGTGGCGGTCCGGCCGCTCGCGGTCGTAGCACACGCTCACCGGGTCGCCGATCGAGAGGCGCTGCCAGTCCGCGTAGACGAAATTTTCGCAGCCGCGGAGTCCGTCGCTTCCGGGCGGCGTGTAGTAGAAGGTGACCTCGTAGTGGTGGGAGGTGCCGTTCTTGCTGCTGGTCGTGTAGTGGCGCTTGGCGACGACCCGGCCGGTGGCGACGGCGCCGAAATTCTCGAGGCGGTAGTGCTTGTAGCCGTTCCAGGCGGCGCCGCTGCCCAGGCCGAGCCCGAGCAACAGGAAGCAGCCGCCGAGCCAGAGCAACGCCTGGCCGCGCCAGTTCACGCGCTTGATGCGGCGCGGGCCGGGCATCGCCAGCTCGCGGTCGGGCAGGTCGTCGCGCAGGCTCATCCGAGGTCTCCCAGCGGTTTGCGCAGGCGGTCGAGGCGGTCGCAAGAGGCCGAGTCGGGCGGGAAACGCCTCGTTCTGGGGATCGGGCCCGCCCCTTCGGACTCCGGCGCCGGAGACCTCGCGGCGCAGGCCGGAAGGCCCGCGCCACAAGGGTTCCGCGCACATCATGGTTGACTTCGAGAGTTCTCCGGCCATTGTGGTGCAGGCTTTCCGGCCTGCACCGCCCCCGCGCGACGCACCGCCGTTCCGGCAGGTGCGCCTCGCGGCTGCTGCGTGTCTAGGGCATTCTACCGATTCAAGTACTCGATCATCGAGACGGCGGCGACGCCGTACCCGGCCAGGCCGAGGACCAGGGCGGCGGCGCCGAGCCGGCGGGCCGGACGGCGCGCCGCCGTCGCGAAGGCCCACCCGCCGAGCAGCACTGGCGGCGCCGGCCCGACCAGCGACCACGCGCCCGGGAGCGTCGCCGCCAGCGGCAGGCACGCGGTCAGGAGCCAGAGCCAGGCGACCGCGAGCGCCAGGTTCTCGGCCCGCTCCTGCGGCGGCCGGGGCGGCCGCTTCCGGTCTCCCTCCTCGCCCGCCGCGCCGCCGCCGCCGCCGCGGTCGCGCTTGCCGCCGCGCGCACCCAGCCGACGGGTAGATCGTGTACATCATGCGCGGGCACGGAATGCACTCGCGGACGTGTTCCGTGCCGCAGATCCAGCCGGTCGTCCGCTCGACGCCGAGCCCGAACCCGCCGTGCGGGACCGAGCCGTACTTGCGCAGATCGAAATACCACTCGAAGGCGGAGCGCGGCAGTTTGTGCTCCTCAAGGCGGCGCTCGAGCGCCGCGAGATCGTCCTCGCGCTGCGAACCGCCGATGATTTCGCCCACGCCCTCCGGCGCGAGCACGTCGACGCACAGCGCGCGCGTCGGCTGCGCCGGGTCCGGCTTCATGTAGAAGGCCTTCACCGCGGTCGGGTAGCGATGCACCATGATCGGCTTGTCGTGCGCCTCGGAGAGCGCGGTCTCGTCGGGGGCGCCGAAGTCGCCGCCGTCCTGGAACGGCAGGCCCTTCGCCTTCAGCCACGCCACCGCCTCGTCGTACGTCATGCGCGGAAAGGGCGGGCAGATCTTCTCGAGCGGCGCGGTGTTGCGCTCCAGGACCTTGAGGTCCTCCTTGCAGTTCTCGAGGCAGCGCTGGACGATGGAGCTGATGAACTCCTCGCACAGGGTCATGATGTCGTCGAGCGTGGCGTAGGCGATCTCGGGCTCGACCATCCAGAACTCGGTGAGGTGGCGGCGCGTTTTCGATTTCTCGGCGCGGAAGGTCGGGCCGAAACAGTAGACCTTGCCGAAGGCCATGGCGCAGGCCTCGGCATAGAGCTGTCCGCTCTGGCTGAGGAAGGCTTTTTCCTCGAAGTAATCGACCTCGAAGAGCGTCGAGGTGCCCTCGCAGGCGGCGGGGGTGAGGATCGGCGCGGAGAGCTCGAGGAAGCCGCGGGTGTCGAGGAAGGCGCGGATGGCGCGCATGACCTCGGCGCGGACGCGCAGGGTCGCGTGCTGCTTGCGCGAGCGCAGCCAGAGGTGGCGGTTTTCCATCAGGAAGGCGACGCCGTGCTCCTGGAGCGCGATCGGGTAAGGGGCGGAGGGGGAGACGATCTGGACGCCGCTGACGGAGAGCTCGTAGCCGCCCGGGGCGCGCTTGTCCTCGCGCACGTCGCCGGTGACGGTCAGGGAAGACTCCTGGGGCAGGCGGTCGCAGGCGGCGAAGGTCTCGTCGTCGACCGTGCCCTTGCCGAGCACGGCCTGGACGATGCCGGTGCCGTCGCGCACCTGGAGGAACTGGATCTTGCCCTTGGAGCGGTTGTTGTAGAGCCAGCCCTTGATCGTGACCTTCTGGCCGACGTGGTGCTTCAGGTCGTTGATGTAGGCGTGTTTGATGGCGTCCATGGCCGCTCCGAGAAACGCACAGAGCCGGAGGAAATGGGGGGAGCGAGGGTTCAAGGGGGAGGGATTATACGCCGGAGCGGGACGGGGTGCAACGAATCATGCGTGCGAGTTATCGGTCGCGCTTCCCTTGCGTGCGGCCACGCCCCCTGCTACAATCCCGCCTTCACACGAACCGTCCGCGCCGGGCCTGCGCCCGGCGACGAGCAGGCAAGGATAAGGAGGTCCCCCGATGGCGGTCGGCCCCAGCGACACCAAGCGCATCATCACCCGCATTCCGCTCTTCTCCGGGCTGACCGACGAAGCCTACCGCCTGATCCGTGACGGGCTGGAAGTGCGGCCGATCGCGAAGGGCACGGTGATCTTCCGCTCGGGCGACCCGGGCGACTGCGTTTTCATCGTGAAGTCGGGCGAAGTGCAGATCGTGGCCGAGGGGCCGGGTCGGGCGGCCGAGCCGCTGGGCTCGATCCGGCGCGGGCAGATCTTCGGCGAAATGTCGCTCCTCACCGGCACGCCGCGCGCCGCCACCGCGATCGCCTCGCTCGACTCCACCCTGCTCGTGCTGCGCAAGGCGTACTTCGACGTCATCGTCCAGAAGAGTCCGCACGCCGGGCGCGCGCTCAGCAAGCTGCTCTCCGAGCGCCTGCGCGGGGTCACGGCGGGCAAGGACGGCCGGGCGAATCCCGGCATTCTCTGCATCGACGGCATGCTCGCGCCGACGGAGACGCAAGCGATCGGCCTGGAGATCACGCGCTACCTCGCGATGGAGTTTCCCGACCGCACCGCCTTCGTCGATTTCGGCGACGAGGGTCCGACCGCGGCGAAGGCGCTGGGCATTCGCGAGCCCGCGCTGCTGAACGGCATGCTGGACCGTTTTTCCAGCCTCTCGCCGGAAGCGATCATGCAGCTTTCGGGGCAGCCGCACAACGGCTTCCGGCTGCTTTCGCTGCGCGACCGGGCGCAGGCGGAGACGCGCATCAAGCAGGACCAGATCCCGCAGCTCCTGGCCTACCTGAAGGAGGCGTTCGCGGCGGTGGTGATCGACGTGAGCGGCCGGGCGATGGAGAGCACGCTGCGCGAGAAGGTGCTGCAGCAGGCCGACCGCGGGCTGTTCCTGGACCGCTGGGCGACGAGCGGGCGGATGGGGCGGTGGGGGCGCACGCGCGACATCCTGGAGCGCGGCCGGACGGGGGGCGCGGCGGCGCTGGAGCGCGTCGTGGTTCTGCCGCCGGGCGCGGACCTGCCCACCGAACCGCTGCTCGGCTCCGAGCGCCCGCGCTACATCCTGCAGATGGAGGACGTCCTCCCCGCGGGCGGCGGCGTTCCGACCGGGCAGCAGCCTACCGTACTCTCCCTAGGACGGCTGGTGCGTCACCTGTCGGGCACGGCGGTCGCCCTGGCGCTGGGCGGCGGCTACGCGCGCGCGTGCGCGCATCTCGGCGTGCTCCGGGTCTTCGAGGCCGAAAACATCCCGGTGGACCTGATCGGGGGGGCCAACGTCGGCGCCATGATCGCGGCGCTGCATGCCTACGGCCTGAACGCGGAGGACGTGGAGAAGCGCTTCCGCCTGATGCTGAAGGACAATCCGTTCGCGCTCGTGGGCGACAAGGTGGAGAAGGGGGTGGAGAAGTGGCTGCGGCAGCTCTTCAGCGACGTGGTGATCGAGGGCCTGCCGCTGCCCTATTTCGGGATTGCGGCCGACCTGCAGACGGGCAAGGAGGTGGTCTTCAGCGACGACCTGGCCTGGAAGGCGGTGCGGGCGAGCATGGCGCTGCCGGGCGTGCTGAGCCCGGTGTACGACAACGATCGTTGCCTGGTGGATGGGGTGGCGGTGAACAACGTGCCGGGCGACGTGGCGCGCAAGCTGGGCGGCAAGCTGGTGATCGGGGTGAATGTGACGCCGCAGGCGGATGCGTACTTCCTGCCGCTGGACCGCAAGCGGATGATGGCCGAGATGAAGAGCGGGAGCGGCAGCGGGTGGTTCGGACGGTTCGCGCGGCAGAGCGATTGGGTACAGGGATTCCTGGATGATCCGACGCCGATCCGGCTGCTGCATCGGTCGCTCGAAGTGCGGGCGGCGGAGGCGACGCGGCGGAACACGGGGCATTTCGATCTGCTGATCGAGCCGGACATCAACGGGATCGACCTGCTGGACTTCCGGCAGGTGGACAAGGCGGTGGAGGCGGGCGAGAAGGCGGCGAAGGAGATGGTGGCGAAGGTGCGCGAGAAGCTGGCGGCGTTGCGCGGGCGGAGCGCGGCGGCGGCGCCGAAGAAGTAGGGGGGGGGGGGGAGGGGGGGGCGGAGCGACCTCGTATCGCGGATCATGATCGCGTCGAGGGACAGACCATGGCCGGCGAGGT
>JACRIP010000376.1 GCA_016220045.1 Planctomycetota bacterium | reverse complement strand
GTCCCGCACCCGGTCCCGCGCCCGCGCCCGCGCCCGCGCCGGGCCGGGGCGCGACGCCGCCCCCCGCAGGCACGAGCGGGGTCCCGTCCCGCCGCCGCGCTTTGGTCTCGGGCGAACGCCCGAGCAGCCACAGCGCGTCCTTGAAGGCCGCGGCGTCCGGGTGACGGTCTTCCGGATGCTCCGCCATCGACCGCAGCAGGACGTCGTGCAGGCCGGGCGGGGTTTCCGGGTTGACCTCCTCCACGCGGCGGACCACGCCGAAGGGCAGCGAGCCGGTGAGCATTTCGTACAGCACCACGGCGATCGAGAAGAGGTCGGCGCGGTGGTCCGGGCGCGATCCGCCGTCCCGTTGCTCCGGGGCCATGTAATACGGCGTGCCCATGCCGGCGAGCGGCGTGGCCGCCGTGTCGAGGCCCATGGCGCGCGCGAGCCCGAAGTCGATGATCTTGGCGCGGCCGGCGCGATCGACCATGATGTTCTCGGGCTTGACGTCGAGGTGGAAGACGCGGGCGGCGTGGGCGTGCGCGAAGCCCTCGAGGATCTGGCCGGCGAGGGAGCGCGCCTCTTCCCAGCCGAGCCGGCGGCGGGTCTTGAGGAAATCGCGCAGCGACGCGCCCGAGACCAGCTCCATGAGGATGAAGAGCGAGGCGGGGGCGTCCAGCGTCGTGCGCGCCTCGTCGATGTGCATCGCGCGCACGATGTTGGGATGATTGAGCGCGAGCGCGACGCGCGCTTCCTGGATGAAGCGCTTGCGCAGGTCCGGATTGGCGAGGAGGGAAGGGGCGATGACCTTGAGCGCGCGCGGGTCGCCGACGAGTTCGTCCTGGACGCGGTAGACCGTGCCCATACCGCCGAAGCCGATCATTTCGACGACGAGGAAGCGGCCGTTGATGCGCTCGCCGGGCTCGAAGAAGCGCTCCTCGCCCTTGCGCGCGTGGAGCGCGCTGACCAGGGAGTGGCGGAAGCGGTCGCCGCGCGCGAGGGCGCGCAGGATGCGCTCGCGCAGGACCGCGCCGCGGTGCAGCCGCTCTCCGCCCTGCTTGGCGGCGAGCGCGACGGCCGCCACGACGATCGCCTTGCGGTCCTCCTCGGGCAAATCCCGGATGGCGCGGGCGAACCCGTCGCCGAGGTCGTCGATCGACGCGTTGGGAATGCGCGCGAGCACGCGCTGATCGAGCCCGCCGAGCAGGCGCTCCAGGTCGTTCTCGATGCGCCGGATCGGGACGCGCTGGTCCTCCATCTCGCCGAGCTTGAACACCTCGTCGATCACGCTGCCCAGCACCGGGATCGCCTTCACCAGGCCGCGCCCGACCGCCAGCGCGATCTTGTGCCCGTGGCGCTCGATCACGCCGCCGAAGCGTTTCCAGACGCCCACGGGTCACCCCTCAATGTCTTCGTGGCCCTTCGTGGCCCTTCGTGTTCCCGTCCTTCGTGGCCCTTCGTGTTCCCGTGCTTCGTGGCCCTTCGTGTTCCCGTGCTTCGTGGCCCTTCGTGTTCCCGTGCTTCGTGGCCCTTCGTGTTCCCGTCCTTCGTGGCCCTTCGTGTTCCCGTCCTTCGTGGCCCTTCGCCACGCGATTGATCAGCGACGCCACGTACCCCGCGCCGAATCCGTTGTCGATGTTCACCACCGACACGCCCGCCGCGCAAGAATTCAGCATCGTCAACAGCGGCGCCACGCCGCCGAAGGACGCGCCGTACCCGACGGAGGTGGGCACGCCGATGACCGGCCGGTCGACCAGGCCGCCGACGACGCTCGCCAGGGCGCCCTCCATGCCCGCCACCACCACGAGCACGTTCGCCTCCTGCAGGAGCGCGGTCTGCCCGAGCAGCCGGTGAATGCCGGCCACGCCGACATCATACAAGGTTTTCACCTGATTCCCAAGGGATTCCGCGGTGACGCGCGCCTCCTCGGCCACCGGGACATCCGAGGTGCCGGCCGAGAGGACGAGGATGAAGCCGGGGGGCGGAGGCTCGGCATGCCGGCGCACGGTCACGCAGCGGGCATCCTCGTGCCACTGGGCATCGCGCGCGACGCGCCGGATCGCCGCGTAGGCGGCGCGCTCGGCGCGCGTGGCCAGGAGGTCGTGCCCGCGCGCGAGAATGGTGCGCGCGATCGCCGCCAGCCGCGTTGCGGTCTTCCCCGGACAGTAGACGACCTCGGCGAACCCGCAGCGCACCGCGCGATGGGTGTCGACCTTGGCGAAGCCGAGGTCTTCGAAGGGCGCGCCGCGGAGTTTGCGCGCGGCGGCGGCGGGCGCGAGGCGGCCGTCCCGGACGGCGTGGAGGAGGCGTTCGAGTTCGTGCGAGGTCATGGCGTGGGTACCGCGTCGAGGGTGAGGTCGGCGAGCCGTCCGCTCCGGTACGCAAGGTACCCGAGTCCGGCGACCATGGCCGCGTTGTCGGTGCAGAGCGCGCGCGGGGGCAGGAAGACGGGGAGGCCCGCGGCCGCGCCGTCGGCGGCGAGGCGCTCGCGCAGGAGCGTGTTGCAGGCCACGCCGCCGCCCGCCACGATGGCGCGCGCGCCGTGCGCCCGGGCCGCCTCCAGGGTTTTCGCCGCCAGCACGTCCACGACCGCGGCCTGGAAGCTCGCGGCCACATCCGGCAAATCCGGGATCGGGCGCGCCGGCGTCTTGAGCGACGCGTTCTGGCCGCGGCAGTGGTAGAGCACGGCGGTCTTGATGCCGCTGAAGCTGAAGTCGAAGCAGCCGGGGCCGAAGGTGGTGCGCGGAAAGCGCAACGCCTTCGGGTTGCCGCCGCGCGCCGCCGCTTCGATGCGCGGCCCGCCGGGGTAGCCGAGGCCAAGGAGGGACGCGACCGTGTCGAAGGCCTCGCCGACCGCGTCATCGAGCGTTCCCCCGAGCAGCTCCTGGTCCTCCGGCCCGCGCGTCAGGTAGAGGTTGGTGTGCCCGCCCGAGACCACCAGGGAAACGTGCGGGCGCGGCGGCTCCGCGCCCGGGCCCAGGTAGGCGGCATAGACGTGCGCCTGCAGGTGGTTGATGCCGACCAGCGGCTTGTCCGCGGCGAAGGCCAGCGATTTTGCGGCCGCGACCCCGAGGAGGAGGGCGCCGATCAGCCCCGGCGTGCAGGTAACGGCGAAAGCGTCCACCTCGCAGAGCGCAATCCACGCGTCCTGGAGCGCGCGGTCGAGCACCGGCAGCAGCGACTCGATGTGGGCCCGGCAGGCGATCTCCGGCACGACGCCGCCGTACACCGCGTGCAGGTTCTCCTGGCTCACCACGACGTTCGACAGGATCTCCCGCCCGTCGCGTACCACCGCGGCGGCGGTTTCGTCGCATGAGGTTTCGATGCCGAGGATGCGCATATCGGGCACGTATTCTCGTCTTCAATCCGGGGTGGTGCCGCAGACTACCGCGCGGGTGCCACGAGAGGTTTGGAAGTTTGGGAGTTTGGCGGTTTGGAACTTCAGGGGGAGGCAATGGTCCCCCCGAGACTCCAAACATCCAAACGCCCAAACCTCCAAACCCTGCGTCCGCGGCCCACCGGGGGCGGCGCCGCCACCGAGCCCCGGGACTGAGCCACCGAATGAAAACGGGCGCCGCGCCGGCGGACCGACGGGCGCCCGTGGAGGGGGCGGCGAATGCGTCGCGGGGGCTACTTCGCGGGCGAACCGTCCGAGACGTGCTTCGGCGCGTCCGCGAGATTCTCCCGCAGGACTTCCACCGCGCGCACGAGCTGCACGTCGACGAAGGGCTTCTTCGGCTCGTCCTTCTTCTCGCCCTCCTTGGGGGCCGCGGCGGCAGCCTCGGGCTGCTTCTCCGGGGCACTCTCGGCGCCGCCCGCAGGTTTCACCGGAGCGAGGATCTCTTCCTTGTCCCAGAGCTGCATCAGGCCGACGAGCTGCTCGCGGTCCATCTCGACCGCGATGTCCGGCGCGATCCCCCACTCCTCGGCCTGGGGAGCGGGCTGGCCCGCCTTCTCGCGCTCGCGCTCCAGCTTGATGCGGTCGATGCAGCGGCCGCTCGGCGTGAAGTAGCGCGCGGTCGTCAGCTTGAGCCCGGTCTTCCCCTCTTCGTCGAGCGGGATCACCGTCTGGACCGAACCCTTGCCGTAGCTGCGCGTGCCCACGACCGTCGCGCGCTTGTGGTCCTTGAGCGCGCCGGTCACGATCTCGCTCGCGCTCGCCGAGGACTCGTTGATCAGGATCGCCAGCGGCATCGCCGGCAGGTCGTTGCCCGGCTTCGCCATGAACTTGCGCTCCTTCTCGCGCCGCCCGCGTGTCGAAACGATCAGGCCGTCGCTCAGGAACCGGTCGGACATGCCGATCGCGTCGTCGAGCAGGCCGCCGCCGTTGAAGCGCAGGTCGATCACCAGCGCCTTCATCCCCTGGTCGAGGAGGCTCTTGGTCGCGGCATCGAAGTCCGTTACGGTATTCTCCTGAAACGCCGTCACGCGGATGTAGCCGACGCCGTTTTTCTCGTCCACGATGCGCACGCCCTTGATGCTCTGCAGCTTGATGATCTCGCGCACGATGGTGATCTTCTCGGTGCCGGTGCCGCCCTTGTGGAAAAGGGTGATGTTGACGGGGGTGCCGGGCTTGCCGCGCAGCACCTTGACGGCGTCGGAGATGGTCATGCCCTCGGTGGACTTGCCCTCGATCTCGATGATCTTGTCGCCCGGCTGCACGCCGGCGCGGAAGGCGGGCGTGCCTTCCATCGGGGTGACGACGGTGAGCAGGCCGTCCTCCAGCGAAACCTGGATGCCGAGGCCGCCGAACTCGCCGCCGGTTTCGACCTCGAAGTCGGAGTATTCGTCCTGGGTGAAGTACTCGCTGTAGGGGTCGAGGGAGGCGAGCATGCCTTTCATGGCGCCGTCGAAGACCTTCTCGGAGGGGACGCGATCGACGTACTGGTCGATGATGATGTCGTGGAGGAGGCGGACCTTCTCGAGGCGGTCGCGGAGGTCGGGCTTGTTGGCCGCGACCGGGCCGACGCGCAGGCCGATGACGAGCCCGGCGGCGAGCGCCACCGGGAGCAGCCAGCCGACGAAGTTGCGGCGCACCATGACGGGGGACTCCTCGTCGAAGGGGGAAGGGCGGGAGAGGCGGTGCGGGGGGAGGGGAGAAAAAATGGTGGTCAGGGGCGGAGTTGAACCGCCGACACCTGCATTTTCAGTGCAGTGCTCTACCAGCTGAGCTACCTGACCACGGGTGGGAAACACGCCGAGGTGACGACGGGTGCGCCCAGGACAGGCCGAAAAGATAGCATCCGGAGGAGCCGGAATCAAGAAATTCGTAGTCATCCGCCTGTTGACGCACCGCCCGCGCGGTGCTTCAATCTCGCGCAGCTTGACCCCAGCCGCCCCAGCCACCCCGGGAGGAGGAACATGTCGGAATCGCAGCGCGCCTTTCTGCGCGCGCTCGCGGCGCGCATCGTACCGCCCGCCCGCAGCCTATCCCCGGCCGAGGAGGGCCGGTTCTTCGCGCTGATCGAGGAGTTCCTCGCCGGCCGCCCGGCCGTGGTCCGCCGCCAGATCGGCCTCTTCCTCGCCGTGCTGCGCTGGCTGCCGGCGTTGCGCTATTTCCGGCCGCTCGACGCGCTCCCGCCCGAGCGCCAGGACGCGGTCCTGCGCGCCTTCCAGCAGGGCCCGATCGGCATTTTCCGCAAGGGCTTCTGGGGGGTGAAGACCCTGCTCTACCTCGGCTACTACGGCCGAACCGAAGTCTACGATCAGGTCAACTACCGACCCACCACCGCCGGGAACGAGCGCCTCCATGCCCGAACGTGAACTCGACCTGCTGATCGTCGGCTCCGGCGCCGGCGGCGGCGCGGCCGCCAAGGAACTCGCTCCGCTCTGCCGCGAGCGCGGCGCCCGCATCGCCGTGGCCGAGTGGGGTCCCAAGCTCCGCGAGGAGGAGTTCACCGGCCGCGAATTCGAAATGGCCAACAAGCTCTACTTCGACGGCGGCGGCGTCCTGACGCGCGACAAGAGCATGACGCTGGCCTTCGCGCGCGCCTACGGCGGGTCCACGGTGGTCTACACCGGGACCTCGCTCGTCATCCGCAAGGAAACCGTTCGGCGCTGGGACGTCCCGGGCATCGAGTGGGAAGATCTCGACCTCCGCTCCCGGAAATACCTGAGCGAGAACAACGTCCATCTGCTGCCCGCGGAGGACGTCAACGACAACAACCGGCTCTTCCGCGAGGGCTGCACGAAGCTCGGGTATCACGTGGAGCAATTCCCGGTCAACGTGAAGGGCTGCCGCGGCGCGGGGATGTGCAACCTGGGCTGTCCGAACTCCGCCAAGCAGGGCACGCACCGCGTGCAGTTGCCGGCGGCCGAGGCGCTCGGCGTCGAGACCGTCACGCACTGCCGCGTGGACCGGCTGGAGCCGGCTCCCGCGGGCGGCGCGGGGGGTGCAGGGAGCGCGGGCGTGCCCGGCGCGGCGGGCTGGCTGGCGTACGCCACGGTGGCGGACGGCAAGGTCGGCCACCCCTCGGCCTGGCCCCCGGGCGAGTACCGGATCAAGGCGCGGCGCGTCGTGGTCGCCGCCGGCGCGGTCAATTCCCCCGCCCTGCTGCTGCGCTCCGGGCTCGGCGCGCGCCTCCCCGCCCTCGGCCGCTACTTCACCGCCCACCCCGCGCTCATCCTGGTCGCGCAGCACGCGCAGCCGATCACCAACTACCACGGCCACCCCAAGAGCTACTACTCGGACGAATTCGCCGAGTCCCAGAAGTTCCTGCTCGAGACCTGCATGTACTTCCCGTTCGTGACGGCGAAGAACCTCGCGGGCTTCGGGGCCGAGCACGCCGAGCTGGTCGCGCACATGGACACGCTGCAGATGATCCTCGTGCTGGCGATCGATCCGGCGCGCGCCGGCAACCGCGTGCTGCTCGACCGCGCCGGGAACGCGATCGTGGACTACCGGCTGCACGACGACGTCCTGGATTCGCTGTACGAGTCGATGAAGGTGTGCGCGCGTATCTTCTTCGCGGCCGGCGCGCGGCGCGTGCATGCGCCGGCGTCGCGCAAATTCCTGATCGAGCACGGGGAGCAGGACCGGCTCGACGAACTGGTGCAGCGCGGCGAGCTGAAGACCGGCAAGGTGTCGATCACGAGCGCGCACCTGATGGGCGGCTGCCGCATGGGCGCCGGGCCGGCCGACGCCGTGACCGACCCCTGGGGCCGGGTGCACGGCTGCTCCGGGCTCTACGTCGCGGACGCGAGCCTGTTCCCGCGCGCCGCCGAGATCAATCCCTACATCACGATCATGGCGCTTGCCGACCGCGTCGCGGAACGCGTTAGGGGGGATATCGCGGGTGCCGCGCCGGCTGCGAACCGTTGACTCGGCCTGCCATCGCGCGCGGCGCGTTTGGACGTTTAGTGGTTTAGCGGTTTCGGGGTTTGGCGGTTTGGAGGTTTAGGCGTTTGGAGCCTTTGGGGGAAATGCCGTATTCCCCCAAGAACCTCCAAACCTCCAAACCTCCAAACCTCCAAACCTCCAAACCCCCAAACCCCCAAACCCCCACGGCGTGCGCCGATGGCCTGAAGTTAGGATGTTTCCCGATGGCGATCCGCGGCGGCGACCTCGTCGTCCGGGCGTTGCTGGACGAAGGCGTCCGCTTCACGTTCGGCATTCCCGGCACGCACAACATCGAACTCTACGACGCGCTCGAGCGCTCGGAGAAGATCACGCCGGTGCTGGTCACCGACGAACAGTCGGCATCCTTCATGGCGGACGCGGTCTCGCGCACCACCAGCCAGGTCGGGGTGGCGAACGTGGTCCCGGGCGCGGGAGTCACGCACTGCCTGAGCGGCGTGGCCGAGGCCTTCATGGACAACGTGCCGCTCGTCGTCCTCACCTGCGGCATCCGCACCGACACCGGCAAGGCCTACCAGCTCCACGATATCGACCAGCTCGAGCTGCTGCGCCCGATCGTCAAGGGCACCTTCAAGCCGACGCGCGGCGAGGAAATCTATCCGCTGGTCCGCCGCGCCTTCGCGCTCGCGCGCAGCGGCACGCCCGGCCCGGTCGCCGTCGAGATCCCCGCCAATCTGTACCTGCTGGTGCACGCGATCGAAGAGCAACGCGACGGCGATCCGGCGTGGGCGGCCCCGCCCCCGACCGCGCCCCCCGCGCTCGCGCCCGCCGACGTCGAGGCCGCGGCCCGCCGCTTCAATGACGCGCGCTTCCCCGTGCTCTACCTGGGCGCGGGAGCCGCCGGCGCCGCCGCGCTCGCGCGCGCGGTCGCCGAGAAACGCGGCTGCCCGGTCGCCACCACCTTCTCGGGCAAGGGCGTCTTCCCGGAAACGCATCCGCTCTGGCTTTGGCCCGGCTTCGGCGCCGCCACCCCCGGCTTCGTGCGCACGGTCATGCAGCGCTGCGACGCGCTCCTCGCGATCGGCTGCCGCTTCGGCGAAGTCGCGACCGCGAGCTACGGCTGCAAGCCGCCGGCCAACCTCATCCACGTCGACATCAACCGCGACGTCTTCCACAAGAACTACCCGGCGGCACTGGCGATCGCGGCCGACGCGGGCGCTTTCCTGCGCGCGCTGCTCCCGCTCGTCACGTCCGCGCCGCGCGACGGCGCGCTCGAAGCCGAAATCGCGGGCGGCCACCGCCGCGTGCTCGACGACTGGGCGGGCGATCCGAGCCCTGACCGCGTCTCCCCCGCCGCGCTCTTCGCCGCCCTCCAGCAGGCCGCCCGCCCCGGCGCCATCTACGCCACCGACAGCGGCAACGGCACCTTCCTGGCCATGGAACACCTGCGGCTCGACCGCCCCGGCTGCTTCATCGGACCGGTCGATTACTCCTGCATGGGCTACTCCGTTCCCGCCGCGATCGGGGCGAAGTTCGCCAACCCCGAGCGCGACGTGATCGCGCTCGCGGGCGACGGCGCGCTGCTCATGACCGGCTTGGAGCTGCTGACCGCGGCGGCCTACGGCGTTGCCCCGGTCGTGGTGGTGTTGCGCGACGGCGAACTCGGCCAGATCGCCCAGTTCCAGCGCACCTCGCTCGCCCGCGACACCTGCAGCGTGCTCCATCCCTACTCGACCGAGAATTTCGCCCGCGCGGTCAACGCCGAGTTCCTGCGCGTGGCGACCGACCGCGACCTGGGCACGGCCATCCCCCGGGCATTCGAGCTGGCGCGCGAGAAGAAACCGGTCGTGGTGGAGGCGGCGATCGACTACCGCCGCAAGACGTACTTCACGAAGGGGGTGGTCTCGACCAACCTCTGGCGCCTGCCGCTGGGCGACCGCATGCGCGTACTGACGCGCGCCGCGGGCCGACACCTCGCCGGCCTCCTCCCCGGCGCCCGGGGCAAGTAGGTCGGGCGCGCTGCCGGCGGGCGCGGATACGTGGATCACCCGATCGGGGGAGGGAGCGGGTGCGGGAGACGTGGGTGGTTCGGACCTGCCCTCTCCCCGACCCTCCCCCGCTGCGGCGGGGGAGGGGGACGGGACGGCGCGGATGACGTGGAAGCCTCGGCCCTACCCTCTCCCCAACCCTCCCCCGCTGCGGCGGGGGAAGGGGACGGGGCGGCGCGGGCGACGCACGCTCCGCGGTAACATCTCGTGACCGGCGAGGGCAGGGCGGGGTAATGAACCAATGCCAACCCCGGTACATGCCGCCCCCCGCCCTCCGGATTCGCGCACGCAGTTCCTCACCTGTCCGAACATTAGAACACAATCCATCCGTTCCGCTCGGGTTACGAGGACTGTCAGCGGGCGACGGTTAATCTTTGCGGGTGTGGGCGACTCCGGCAGGGGCCTTGCGATACTCCACCGTGCCAGCGTCGGAGGGGGTTCTTGGAGGACACGACAGTGGCGCGGTCTTCGAGCCTTTTCCGTCCGACGTTGATCGGCTTTGCGTCGCCGCCGGGAATCGTGCGGCATCTCAAAGCCGGCGGTTGGACCGGGCTGCGTGAAGTGGAAGGGGTTGATCTCTCGGCGATCCTGCTGCCCCAATCGAGCCGCGCCGAAGGTCCGGACCGCGACCGCGATGGCGGCGGGGAGGTCCAGCTTTCCTATCGTACGCCGGCCGAGCAGATCGGGATGCTGCTCGCGCAATTCGGCACGTTCGCGCCGATCTCGGGGCCGCCGGCCTTTGCGGAAGACGACCTGATCCGGGCCTTCCTCCTGGAGCACGGCGCCAAGGTGGCCGAGCACCTGGAGTGGGCGCGCAACTACCAGGAGTGGCGCGTGGCGCTCTACCTGGACCCGGCCGACCGCGCCACGCTCACGGGCTCTGCAACGATCCCCGACCCGGGCAAACACATTAGCCGGGTGGCGAACATCTGGGGCGCGGCGGTCTCGGAGACGCTGGCGGAGTCGTCGGTGCGGATGCTGCCGGGCAGCACGCGCCACGGCGCGGCGATCTCGGACAGCCATATCGTCTGCTCCGACGCGTCCTACCTGGTCGAGGTGGCGCGGGCGATGGACTTCCGGCAGGCGATCGAGTCGACGAATGCCGCTCTGGCGCCGATGCACCTGCGCCTGGAATACGGCGGACCGTTTCCGCCGTACCGCTTTGCGCCGTCGCTGGACGAGCTGATTCGCGTGGACAAGTCGCGGCACGAGTCGCGGCGCTTCGAGCGGGAGCGCGTTTGATCCACAGGCACCTTGACACGCGCGGGAGAACAGGTATAGTGTTCGCCCTGCCGCTGCCCCTCGGCGCGCGCCCGCTGCAGAGCCTTCCGCGCGGCGCGCTTCTCTCTGCGCGCACCGGAGCGAAGGGTCCACCCGCCGGACGGGATCCCCCCGCGCCCCGCGATACACCTGGTTCAGCCTACTTGCAGTCGGGTGAGGTTTGGCGAGAGGATCGGCGATGATGAAACTCCTGACGACGCGCGACGCCGCGGGGATCTGCGGCGTCACCGCCATGACCATCATCCGCTGGTGCGAGGAGGGGCGACTCCGCGCCTATCGCACCGCGGGCGGTCATCGGCGCATCCGCTCCGAGGACCTGGAGTCGTTCTGTCGTTCCACCGGCATCCCGCTTCCCGATGAGGCGCTGCCCGCCGCGCCGCGCGTCCTGTGCGTGGACGATGAGCCGGCCGTGCTCGACCTGTTCCGCGCGACGATCGAAGGGATGCCCGATGGCTTCGAGGTCGCGACCGCGGCGGACGGGTTCGAGGCCGGCCGCCTGGTCTCCACGTTTCGCCCGGGTCTGGTCTTCCTCGACCTCTACATGCCGGGCCTGGACGGCTACGAAGTGTGTCGGCGCATCAAGGGCGATCGGGACACGCGCGGCATCACCGTGGTAGCGGCCACCGGCCACGCGTCCAAGAAGAACGTGGACCGCATCCTGGAGTGCGGTGCCGTGCGCTGCCTGGAGAAGCCGGTCTCTCCGTCCTTGATCGAGGAGGTCGTGCGGGAGTTCCTGGTCCCCCTGGTGGGGAGCGCCGCCGCCGCCCGCTCCGGGAAGGGTCGGGTTGCGGTTCGTCGCGGGCGCCCCGCGACCCGCTGACCCTTCCGTGACGCCTCGTGTTGCCGAAAGACCCCGCCTGAAAACCCGCCCGGCCGTTCTCCTGGTCGCGCAGGACCCGGCCGTCCAGTCCGCGGCCAGGCAGGCCTTCCCCCCCGATGCGTTCGAACTGACCGTTCTCCCCGATTTCTCCGCCGCCCAACTCGCGCTTTCCGAGGGCTTCGTCCACGCCGTCGTCGTGGATCTCGCGGCGAGTTCGGCGCCGCCGGCGGAATTCGTCCCGCGGCTGCGCGGCGTCGCGCCCGACACGGAAATCGTGCTGCTCGCCGACACCGCCCCGACCCTCGCGGCGAGCGTCGGCTTGCACCTTCCCTGCCTGCCGCGCCCCCCCCAGCCGGCGGCGCTGCGCGCGGTCATCGAGGTCGTCCTCGACCGCCAGCGCCTCGCCCTCCAGCACCGCGTCCTCGTCGAGGGCTCGGTCGATCCCATCCTCACCCGCGCCGACGACGGCACCCTCCTCCGGTGGAACCCCGCCGCCGAACGGATATTCGGGTATTCGCCCGAGGAGGCGCTGGGACGCCCGATCACGCTGCTCCTGCCGGAGGGTTTCCCCGGACTCTCCGCGAGCCCCGACAAGCACAGCGCGCCGGCCGGCGGCAGCACCGAGGTCGAGTGCAAGAAGAAGGACGGCTCGCTGGTCCCGACCTACCTCAATTTCGCGACGTCGCTGCTCCAGGGCAAGCGGGTCTGGACGGCGCACTTCAGCGACGCCTCGACCGAGAAGCAGTTGCGCGCGCAGCTCCTGCAGGCGGAGAAGCTGTCGAGCGTGGGCGAGCTGATCGCGGGCGTGGCGCACGAGCTCAACAACCCGCTGTCGGGGGTGGTCGGCTACTCGCAATTGCTGCTCGCGCGCGCGGCCGACGACGAGCTGCGCCGCGACCTCGAGCGCATCAGCAAGGAAGCCGAACGCTGCCGCAAGATCGTGCTGAACCTGCTGACCTTCGCGCGCAAGCACAAGCCGGAACGCACGCGCGTCAACCTCAACGACATCGTGGACAGCATTCTCGACCTGCGCGGCTACGAGCTGCGCGTCAGCAATATCGAGGTGGTGCGCGAGCTCGATCCGAAGCTCCCGCCCACGCTGGCGGATTTCCATCAGCTCCAGCAGGTGTTCCTCAACATCGTCAACAATGCCCAGTACGCGATGCAGGAAGCGAACGGACGGGGCAAGATCACGCTTTCGACGTCGCGCATCAAGGACCCTTCCACGTCGCTGCCGATCCTGCGCGTGGCGATCCAGGACGACGGGCCGGGCATTTCGCAGGCGAACCTGCGCAAGATCTTCGATCCTTTCTTCACGACGAAGCCGGTGGGCAAGGGCACGGGCCTGGGGCTCTCGGTCTGCTTCGGGATCGTGCGCGAGCACGGCGGGCGCATCTACGCGCGCAGCGAAGAGGGCAAGGGCTCGACCTTCATGATCGAGATTCCGTGGATCGATCCGAGCGGACCGGAGGGCGTGGCGCTGCGCAAGACGCTGTCGCCGACCCCGATTTCGATCGGCGTGCTGAATCAGCGCGTCACCGGGTGCCGCGTGCTGGTGGTGGACGACGAGGAGACGGTGCGCGACCTGATTTCCGACGTGCTGAGCATGCAGGGGCACGACGTGGCGGTGGCCGCGAGCGGCAACATGGCGCTGTCGATCATCGGGCGCGAGGAGTTCGACCTGGTGGTCAGCGACCTGATGATGCCGGGGATGACCGGGCGGGTGCTGCACAGTAAGGTGAAGGATCTACGCCCGCTGCTGGCGCGGCGGATGGTCTTCGTCACGGGCGACACGCTGTCCGCGGACACGCAGGCCTTCTTCCAGGAGATCGGCGCCTGCTATCTCGCCAAGCCGTTCACGATCGAGGAGGTCGAAGCGGTGGTGCAGCGTGCGCTCGCGGCGACGTGACGGTGGACGGTGGTCGGTGGACGGTGGACGGTGGTCGGTGGACGGTGGACGGTGGACGGTGGTCGGTGGTCGGTGGTCGGTGGACTGTGGACTGTGGACTGTGGACTGTGGACTGTGGGCAGTGGGCGGTGGGTGAGGAGCGCGGGATCAGGGGTCGGGGGTCAGGAAGCAGGGGGCGGGGAGTCAAGGAGCACGGAGCGAGGGGCCAGGGTTGAGCCAATGCACCGTCGTGGCCGGAAAAACCTTTTTTTTCACGCCGGCGGCCGGTATTATCGGCAGCCGTCGGCGGGTGCCCGCGCGCAGGCGCGGCGCGGTCCCGCCGGTCGATCGGTCGTGCCCAGGTCTTTCACTGAGGTCTGCCCGTGCCACGACGCCGCGCGAAACGCCGGGGCTTCAATGCCGCCGAGAACCGCGAATACGCGCGCTCGAATCGCACCCTGGAGGTGCCGTGCCGGTTCGACGCGGCCACCGTGGCGGCGGCGCAGCGGGTGGCGGCGGCCCTGGCGGCAGACGACCGGCGCGCGCTCGGACCGGCGGTGCAGGCGACGGTGGACGGGCTGTGCCGGGGCGCGGGCGCGCCCGAAATCCCGGTGAAAGTCGCGGCCAAACGCCTGAAGCGCGGCCGCGTCGAATTCCACGGTTTCTGCGGGCGCGACGGCTGGATCACGATCTACGCGCGGACGGCCGTGCACAATCGGCCGGTGGCCTTCAAGACCTTCCTGCGCACGCTGGTCCACGAAGCGATGCACCATTTCGACTGGAAGGTGCTGGGCTTCGATTCGAGCTTTCACACCGGGGGCTTCTACGCGCGGGTGCGCCGGCTCTACAGCGATCTCCTGAAGGCGGTCGAGCGCGGGGGGCAGACCCACGGCGCGGCGGAGCGGCCGGCGTTCGGCCTGTTCGAGCGGGTGGCGGCGGACCTGACGGCCGCGGCGGCCTTGGCTGCCCCCTCGCTCTTCGACGGGGTCGGCGCCGGGGGCGTCGGCGGAGCGCCGCGCGTCGACCGGAGGAGTGCGGGCGGCGCCGCGCCACTGCCCCCGGCGGAGCTCCCGCTGTTCGCGGGCCTGGCCGCCGCGCGCACGGGTGCGACCCTCGCTCCCCCGCCCCCGCCGCCGCTCGCACCACGCGTTGACGGCGCGCGCCG